>NZ_CP071644.1:6845000-6931860 GCF_051131985.1 Pseudomonas sp. Z3-6 | reverse complement strand
CCCACAGATTTTCGCCGCGGAAGACGCCCGCTACTTGGCTTTTCTCAGGACACGTGCTGATTTTGACGCAGGGTGAAAAAGCGATGAAGCGGACTCCCGGTTGTTAGCCGTGTTATGGGTGCTGTTCATGCCTAACATTTTTGCCAGTGACGCTGAAGGCGTACGCTTGTCAGACGAAGCTACAGACATCGATCACACCTTACGCAAGGATGCAGTCATGAGTCGCTACGAAGGTAAACCTTTCCTAAAACTATTGGATTTCTATGTTTTAGAGTCCATCGGCAGGATTGAGCCAGAGCAATTGAGCGCTTTGGCTCAACTAGAGCCCAAGCTACGCGAGACCTATGCCACCCAAGGGACGTGGTTTGAAATAGTCGCCGAACAGATGGATATTGCAGATGAGCTTCCCAGCCAAATCGACGCCGCGTGGGATTCCTATTCCAAACACATGCAGCAGAAGGGATTGGCTGCCGACCCAATAGAGTTCACTTACCGATTTGTAGATACCAACCTGATCGCTAATTGAAATGCCTGCTTTTGCGGCTGGCCTTGATCATCCCACCAGCCTCCTCGGGTCGATTGCAACCCTTCGTGACATGTAGTAATCGGATTGAAAAGGGAAGAGGGCTGTAAGCGTCCGGCGAAATCATCTACCCGACCCCAGCTATAAGCCGATGATGGACATTTGCTCAAAATTGGCGTGCTAGCGCTATTATAGGTGCATTGAAGCCCTCGGATGCTCAGGACAGATGCTTTATCTATATGTAGATGGCAGCGACAACCACGCTATCGAGGCAGAGCTTGTGGCTGCGTTCAATGGTCTCGTTTGCGAATGGTCTGAGCTGGGTGCGTTCCTCGTGAATCAGAAACACGAGCGCGATGAGAGCGTATCTGAGAATGACTTGCCCGATTGGTTTATTGGGTTGAATCTTCCCATTGAGAACTTTGGCATCGAGCAGATCAACCGCTTGATTCCTTTTGCGCAGAGGCTCGCTGTATCTACGGGACGGGAATTCGTTCTAGGTGTTTCTAGCCCTCAGGGTATTAGTCAGGATATGGCTTTTCTTGATGCGCATTCTGGGGAGCAAGAACACTCCATCCTTGTAAGCCTACTGAGTGCGAGCGTCCGGTGAAGACAGTGTTCAAAATGATGCTGCGTAAGGGACTGAAAATAAATTCGTCTCCTTATTCAGTCCTATTGGTCGGGCCATAGTTATTTTTCGAAAAATCCTCACAAGCGTTGCCAAGTTCGTCTGAGCTTAAGGAATTTGCCTTCGATTCTATCTTGGCGAACACGCGAGCGTAGGCTGCCGAAGCCCGTAACTTTTTGAGGAAATCTGCATCCGCATCCTGTAGGAAGTGGGCCGCCATCGCAGAGTATCGCTCCCGCATACCAGGATTCACCGATGAGCACTTGGCCTCGAAAAAATCAAAGGGCGCAATAAAGGAAGCCGATGCTTCGTCAATGCAGCCATCACCTGTACATGCTGAAGTAGCACCGGCCAATGTGGCCCAAAGCATCGGTAAGCAAGCCAAAATTTTCATAGTATTTTGCATAGGTTGATCCTGATTAGGGGGAACGGGGGGGACAGACGGCGATTTGGGCTCACCCGTCGGACTTTCTCACAATCGTATCCTCCTACTTATTCCTAGTAAAAGTCGTAATAAAGCGCCCACTCCCCAGTTTCACTGTGCTTCCAGAACATCAGGCTCCCACTGTCGACCACGTTCAGATTGATCTTCGAGTCCGATGAGATCTGGAACACAAACTCGAAGCCTTCACCCGGATCAACACCCGACTGGCAGAACGAGGGGTAACCGCCAATCTTGTGTTCGTAAGTGTGGGTGACCAAGTCGTAATAGCTCTGGATCTTGCCCGCGCGTTCCAGCGTGAGGATTGCTTGCTCAAGGTCTTCCGGGACACCACCGCCATCCCACAGCGGAAAGTCCTCCGGCACCGCTTGCGCGGTCAGTGGGAAGGGTTTGAGGAATGTATCTGCCACCGACAGAGACTTGCGGACCAACACATCATCCGGCCCATACTCGCGGATGACCCAATTATTTCCCATCGGCTCTAGGTGCTCGGGGAACGGGTTTGAAATGAATACCGTCAGCACACGAACCCCCGCTAGCAGAGGGCTGTTGATGGGCAGGGCGGGAAGGTAAAACTGCGCATAGGGGAGCAACTGTTGCCCCGCCTGATTAGTGGGCACCTCTTCATCCGGTCGGAACAGGAAGACATTGCCCAGCCAGCTTTCTTCATCGGTGCCGGCAGGCCGAAAGCCGCCGGCAATGAGCTTCACGGCGGGGCGGGCAAGGCGTTGCTTGATTTCCTGGATTTCCATGGCGATGTAAACCTCCTTTTTCCTACAGGTATTAAGGTCGCAGATTGGCAGTGTACGAGAGTGGATAGCGGGGTTTCTCTGTCCGCGCTAGGCCACGTTAGCGTCCTTCACAGATAAGAGAGTGGACCTCCTCCCACTTCCCGGGCCAATGACTTTCGAGGGCTCCTAGCGTGCCTGAGTGTCATCGATACCGGCTCGGCCAGTGGTAAGGAACGATAGCGCCCGAGGGCAAGGCTGCAAAGCCGGCGGATTCTGGTGCAGTTGTAGGCAAAGGCGCGAGGAGACGTGGCTTTGGACGTGCGGTGGTCAGGTTCTGGCTTGGCCCACAGAGGGGATAAGCAGGAGCAAGCATCCATTGCGAGTGCTATTGAAGGGGCAAATCTACGGAAAATAAATCTGTCCCCTTATTCCCTTCCCCTTATTCGAAAGCCGATGGTCGCGAACGGCAGCTATCGGGCAAGTGGCGGTCGTTCGTAGATGACCACCTTTGCTCTTAAACAGGCCCGTAGCTAAACGGTTCTAGAAAAAACTGTGGATCGACCCAAAGCCTTAAGCCGTAGGGAATTACCGAGTATCCGTCATATCGGCCGGTGAAAGCGTTCGACGCAGCGAACTCCACGAATGTGCCGCGCTTATCGTTAACAACGCGGATACCGGGACATCCAAGCAATGTGTACTTGATGATGGGTTTTGGTAGCGACGCCTCCCACATCCGAATCTCTACATCAGAATCATATTGCCGGATTGTCAGCTCCAGTCTGAGTGAGCCTTGCTCGATCAAATATTGATGTGACGTTTCATATTCATCGTGTGAAGGAATGACGCCAAGCACGGCGAAAAGATCATAAGGATCCCATATGAGCTGCGGCATACCGTGTCCTATTCCAGAGATTGTTATCCATCCTACCCATCATTCATTTCAGAAGCTGCCATTCATGCACGGCGGCTTTTGGGCCGTTTGCTTCCTATCGGTAGGAAAGACAGTCGTGGGCTACCCGGGAAAAGGAACTGAGAATATTTAGAGCATATTCGTCCGTTACAACGGGAGGCACCAAAACCCGACGCAAAACGTCGGGTTTTCGTTGAGCAATAAATCCTACTGCCGCGGCTCCACATTATCCAACACCCGATTCGCCAACAGCGAACTCAGCTCAATCAACTGCTGAATTCCCTGCGCCACATGACGTCTCGATCCCTCCAGATCAAACGCCAGATCACTCACCATCGCATCAGCCGAAGCCAACGTCTCAGTGAGGTTGGCCAGCAAACATTCGTTATCGAGGCCTTTCACGACGGCGTACAGCTGCCCCGGTTTGGGGGCGTCTTGGGATTTATCCGGTTTTGGTAGCAGGTAGTGATCGAGCACCCGTTTGGTGGTTTCGTCTTGCTGCTTGGCTTTGGATTTTGCGGATGTAGAGGTGGAATCTGCCTCTGGCGGATTCGGAGTTATTTTGAACATAAGCTTCGGTTCCAGATGTGATGCCGACACCCCGAAGCTACTAAACAATGGGGTGGCAGCTGTACGCAGGTTAGTAGACCGGGGAACCGAAGAAGCCGGCGCGCCTGAGCGCCCTGCGTACAGCCACCATCAAGAACAGGGTCGGGCCCTGTTTGAGATGCGCTTGTACGACTTCGATTACCTCGGGCTACTAAACCCGACCACTGATGGGCAGTGGCAGGAAGACAATAAAACCCAGGGACAAGGCGCACAAGCGGGCGGATTCTGGCGTAGTTGTAGGCAAAGGCGCAAGGATACGTAGCTTGTTAGAGGATGTAGGTGAGGGCTGTAGGAGAGAGGTTTTTTGGCGATTCGGGTGGGGTGTTCTGTGCTGGAACTGGGGGCGATTTCATCGCGAGCAGGCTCGCTCCCACAGGGTTTTGTGTTGCACACGGTATTGATGAACACCACCGAACAAGTGTGGGAGCGGGCTTGCTCGCGAAGGCGTTGGCACATTCAACATTGATGCAAGCTGACTCACCGTATTCGCGAGCAAGCCCGCTCCCACAAGGGATCTAGCGCGGCCAGGGAAATTGAACTCACCCCTGAGCCACGCCTCAGCTCCCTTCATTGTTGCAACTGGCCCCGTGCTTGAGGTACGTCAGGGCTTTCTGCTCACCCATTGAATCAACGTAGGTGATTTGCGCATTCACCAACCCGCAGGTCTGGCCACTGTCTTCGGTCAGCGAGATCACTTTGTCGATGTCCAGGTGCGTGCCGTAGGAATAGCTTTCGCTGGCTGCTTTGTCTTGGGCCAAGGCGGGTAATGCGCCGGCGCTCAGGGCGGTGATCAGGCAAGCCGTTGCGATGGTTTTCAGGTTCATGGTCGTTTCCCTTCAATGAGTTGGATGGCGCTCATTAAAAGCCCGTGAGGTATCTCGGCTGTGTCGAAAAACGCCGTGATTGGATGCGCACGTATCTGAGGTGAATTGCGATACAGATCGATACAATCGCCACTGTTTTTGCTTGGCTCTGGCTTGATCTCGGGCTGGATAAGCTGAACGCACGGTGCGTCGCCAACCGGCAACACGGCATCGTCACACTGCGCAAATCGATGCGCGCATTTCGGAGAGCAGGGCATGGAACATGTCGATCACGTATTGATCGTGGATGATGATCGGGAAATCAGGGAGCTGGTCGGCAATTACCTGGTGAAGAATGGCCTGCGCACCACCGTGGTTGCGGATGGTCGTCAGATGCGGGCCTTTCTCGAAGCCAATCAGGTGGACCTGATCGTGCTCGACATCATGATGCCGGGGGATGACGGGCTGCTGCTGTGCCGCGAGCTGCGCGCCGGCAAGCATAAGGCGACACCGGTGCTGATGCTGACGGCGCGCAGCGACGAGACCGACCGCATCATTGGCCTGGAAATGGGCGCCGACGATTATCTGGCCAAACCTTTCGCGGCCCGTGAGCTGCTGGCGCGCATCAACGCGGTGCTGCGGCGCACGCGCATGCTGCCGCCGAACTTTGTCGTCAGCGAAAGCGGCCGCATGCTCAAGTTCGGCCGCTGGCGCCTCGACACCACCGCTCGCCATTTGCTCGATGAAGACGACACGCTGGTCTCGCTGAGCGGCGCCGAGTACCGGCTGCTGCGGGTGTTTCTCGATCATCCTCAGCGGGTGCTGAGCCGCGACCAGTTGCTCAACCTGACCCAGGGCCGTGACGCGGACATCTTCGACCGTTCCATTGATCTGCTGGTCAGCCGCGTGCGTCAGCGCTTGCTGGATGACGCTCGCGAACCGCTCTACTTGAAGACGGTGCGCAATGAAGGCTACGTCTTTACCTTTGCGGTGGAAATGCTTGAGGAGCAGGCATGAAACTCCCGTTGCAATGGCCTCGCACGCTGGCCTCGCGGCTGTGGCTGGTGTTCCTGGTCGGGCTGATACTCGCCCAGGCCCTGACCTTCGCAGCCCAGTACTACGAACGCTACGAAAGCACCAAGACGGCGATGTTGGGCAACTTCGAACACGACACGGCGACGTCCATCGCCATCCTCGACCGTCTGCCTGCCGCCGAGCGCCTGGCATGGACCAAACGCCTGCAGCGGCGCAACTACGACTATTTGCTGCGCGAACACGATCCTGGCATTCCGCTCACTTCCAACGATCTCGCGGCGACGGCGGCGCAATCCCTGCAAGTCTCGCTGGGCCGCAACTATGACCTGACCTTTGTCGAGATCCCGGGGCCACGCCAGCACTTTCAAGCCCAGGTGCGACTGGCTGATGGCAGCCCGGTGACCATCGATGTGCGTCCCTCGGTCAGGCCGTTGTCGCCCTGGTTGCCGTTTGTCCTGTTCGGTCAGTTGCTGTTGATGATCGGCTGCACCTGGCTGGCCGTGCGCATCGCCATACGCCCCCTCAGTCGACTGGCCGAGGCGGTCGAGAACCTCGACCCGAACGCCCATCCCGTGCCGTTGGATGAAACCGGTCCACGGGAAGTGGCCTACGCCGCTCGCGCCTTTAACAGCATGCAGGCGCGCATTGCCGCTTACCTGAAAGAGCGCATGCAATTGCTCGCGGCGATTTCCCACGACTTGCAGACGCCCATCACGCGCATGAAGCTGCGCGCCGAGTTCATGGACGACTCGGTGGAGAAAGATAAACTGGGCAACGACCTGAACGAAATCGAGCACCTGGTGCGCGAGGGTGTCGCGTATGCGCGCAGTGTCCACGGTGCGACGGAGACCAGTTGCCGCATCAGCCTGGATTCTTTTCTCGACAGCCTGGTGTGCGACTACCAGGACACCGGTCGCGAGGTCAGCCTGCGCGGCCAGAACGGCGCGATCATCGAGACAAGGCCCCATGCGCTGCGGCGTATTCTGGTGAATCTGGTGGATAACGCGCTGAAGTACGCCGGCACCGCCGAGGTGGAAATCGGCGGCAATGCGAGTACCGGCGTTTCCATCAGCGTGCTTGACCGAGGGCCGGGCATTCCCGAGGAGATCCTGGCCGAGGTGGTGAAGCCGTTCTATCGGGTGGAAAGCTCCCGCAACCGCAGTTCTGGCGGCACCGGCCTGGGCCTTGCCATCGCCCAGCAGTTGACCGTCGCGATTGGTGGAACGCTGAGCCTGCGCAACCGCGACGGCGGCGGGCTTTGCGTGACCCTCGATTTCGGCGGCGATCAGTAGGCCGCGCTGGCTGCACGTCAGGAACAGTGGCATGCATTTGTAAGCCACTGTATCCAGCGCATCTACAGACTCAAAACAACGCATAACGGCCGGGTGTAGAACATTTCCGGTATACATGCCGCTGCAAGAATGCTCCCCATCAAGTCGCCATCGGATCCCCGGTGGCGAGCCATGACCTAAGGAGATCTTGCCATGAATACCCAGTCCTCCCGCGCTCAAGCAGCCAGCTACATCACCACCCCGGATGGCGTACAGCTCTATTACAAGGACTGGGGCCCGAAAGATGGGCCAGTTGTCACCTTCAGCCACGGCTGGCCGCTGAACTCGGATAGCTGGGAATCGCAGATGCTGTTCCTGGCGGACCAAGGCTATCGGGTCATCGCCCACGACCGCCGCGGCCATGGCCGTTCCAGCCAGCCGTGGGAAGGCAACGACATGGATCACTATGCCGATGACCTGGCCACTGTGATCAACACCCTGGATCTCAACGACGTCACCCTGGTGGGTTTCTCGACCGGTGGTGGCGAAATCACCCGCTACATCGGCCGCCACGGCACCGACCGGGTGAAGAAAGCCGCACTGATCAGCGCCGTTCCGCCGATGATGCTCCAGACCGAAGACTACCCAGGCGGCCTGCCGATCGAGGTGTTCGATGGCCTGCGCAAGGCCTCGCTGGACAACCGCTCGCAGCTGTATCGCGACATCGCCTCTGGCCCGTTCTTTGGCTTCAACCGCGACGGGGCGAACGTCTCCCAGGGGCTGATCGATTCGTTCTGGGTGCAGGGCATGCAAGCGGGCCACAAGAATACCTATGACTGCATCGCGGCGTTCTCGGCGACGGACTTCCGCGCCGACCTGGCCAAGTTCGACGTGCCGACACTGATCGTACATGGCGACGACGACCAGATCGTCCCGATTGACGCCTCCGCCCACGCCGCCGCCGAGCTTGTGCAGAACGCCGAGTTGATCGTCTATCCGGGTGCGCCCCATGGTCTGACCGACACCCACAAGGACCGCCTCAACCAGGATCTGTTGGACTTCCTGGTCAAGTGAACCCATCGCTGCAGCGTCACCCCTCCAATCAATGAAAAAAGGAATGATCATGCTCCCTATCAAATCGCTGTTGGCCGTTACCATCACCGCTGCGCTGGCACTGACATCCGTTCAAAACGCAACCGCCGCGCAACCCGACGCCGCCAAGCCCACCATCGTGCTGGTGCATGGCGCCTTCGCCGAATCCTCCAGCTGGAATGGCGTTGCCGCCCAGTTGCTGACCCAGGGTTATCCGGTCGTTGCAGCGGCCAACCCTCTGCGCGGCGTGAAGCAGGACGCCGATTACGTCGCCGATATCGTCGAGCAAACCGCTGGCCCGGTGATCCTGGTGGGACACTCCTACGGCGGCGCCGTGATCACTAACGCCGTGCATAACAACCCCAAGGTCAAGGGGCTTGTCTACGTCGCAGCCTTCGCGCCGGACAAAGGTGAAACCGCCATCGAGCTGTCCGGTCGCTACCCTGGCGGCACCCTTGGCCCAACCTTGGCGGCTCCGGTGCAGTTGGACGACGGCAATAAGGATCTCTACATCCAGCAGGACAAATTCGGCCAACAGTTTGCCGCCGACGTCCCAGCGGCTGATTCCGCGCTGATGGCTGCGACACAACGCCCAATCAGCGAGGCGGCCTTGAAGGAAGCGTCTGGCGACCCGGCCTGGAAAAAACTGCCGTCCTGGTTCATCTACGGCTCGGCGGACAAGAACATCCCCGAGGCGGCCCTGAAGTTCATGGCCGAACGCGCCGGCTCGAAAAAGACCGTCACCGTTCAAGGGGCTTCCCATGTGGTGATGACGTCTAATCCGGGGAAGGTTGCAGAGCTGATCGTTGAGGCGGCGCAGGCCAGTTCCAAGGGCTGATCATGTGAAGCGGGCGACTGCCCCTCATCCGTTGGCCTTCGAGTAGACCAAAAACCCGGCACAGGTGGCCGGGTTTTTTCGTTGGGACATAAATACTATTGCCGCGATTCTACGACCTCAGCTCAATCAGCGGCTAGTACCCTGCACCACATGACGCCTCGATCCATCCAGAACAAATGCCAGGTCACTCACCATGGCGGCGCACAGTGTGCAGCCTTGGGCTCGGTATTCGGCTCGACACAAACCCCCTGTGGCGAGGGAGCTTGCTCCCGCTGGCCTGCGCAGCAGGCCCCTGCATTCCTCCAGGCAAACCGCATCGCCCGGTGTTGCGACTGCTGCGCAGTCGAGCGGGAGCAAGCTCCCTCGCCACGGGGGCTGTCTGGGCTGACCAAACCGCTGTCCAAATTTTTATGGCAACGAGCCATTAGTATAGATAATCCATCTGCGAATCATTAGCATTAGTGGCATTGGCTTCCCGTTTCCGCAGGTACTCCCCTCCATGCTATTTCCATCTCGCCTTACCTTGCTTGCTATGTGCTGCTCAGTCAGTTTTCTTGCCCAGGCGGCAGAGCCTATTGAATTGGGCGTGACCGATGTGACTGCCGATGCGATCAAACCCAACTCCAACACACTACCAGCGCCCTATGCGGGTGGTCAGGTGGCGAGTGGAGGCCAGATGGGGGTGCTGGGTAATCAGGACAATATGGATGTCCCGTTCGTGATGACCAGTTACACCTCGCAGTTGATCGAAGATCAACAAGCGGAAGACGTGGGTGATGTGCTGCTCAATGATCCGTCGGTGCGTCAATCCTATGGGTTTGGTAACCAATCCCAAGTGTTCGTGATTCGAGGCCTGCCGCTTGCCAGTGACGACATTTCCTACAACGGGCTGTACGGCGTTTTACCCCGTCAAATTCTGTCGACGGATGCGATCGAGCGTGTCGAGGTGTTCAAGGGACCCAACGCGTTTATCAACGGTGTCAGTCCGACGGGCTCGGGCCTTGGGGGCGGCATCAACCTGCAGCCCAAACGCGCGGAGGATGTTCCGACGCGTCGCTATACCCAGGACATCAGCACCGATGGCCGCATTGGCGAGCATTTGGATATCGGGCAGCGATTCGGCGAGGACAACCGCTTTGGCGCCCGGTTGAACCTGAGCCAGCGGGAAGGTGATACAGCGATCGACAACCAGGATCAGCGCACCAAGTTGTTCGTGGCGGGCTTGGACTATCGAGGTGATGACTTCCGCGTTTCCACCGATTTCGGCTATCAGAAACAGCGCATCAACGGCCTGCGTAACTCGGTGAATATCGGCAGCGCTACCCGCATTCCCACGGCTCCGCACGCGAGCCACAATTTTGGCCAGGACTGGACTTACTCCGAAACCGAAGACACCTTCGGCATGGTTCGTGGCGATTGGGATTTGAACGAAAACTGGACCGCCTACCTGGCTGGCGGTGTAAAGCACACCCGAGAAACCGGGGTCTACGCCACACCGACACTGGTCGGCAATAACGGTGTCGCGACGATTGGCGGCTCGGAAATTCCTCACAATGAAGACAACACATCGTTCAGTGGCGGGTTGAATGGGCGCTTCAACACGGGCCCTGTTTCCCACCAGGTTGCGATCGGCGGCTCAACGATCTGGACCGAGCAAGAAAACGCCTACACGTTCTATCGTCCCGTTATCGGCAACAGCAATATTTACGACACCCCGAAGCTCCCCAAGCCGACGGCGGTGTCCAGCACCGGCGGTGAAATGGGCGATCCCGGGGTGACCGGCAAAACCCGCAACCGTAGCCTGGCGATTTCCGACACAGTGGGCTTGTTCGATGACACGTTGCTGGTCACTTATGGTGTTCGTCGTCAGCAGTTGCGTGTCGAAAACTACAAGTACGATGGCACCACTTCAAACGGTGTCGCCAATCCAGCAAACGATGGCAGCCGTAGCACGCTCTACGATGAAGCCGTTACCACGCCGGTCTACGGCATCGTCTACAAGCCTGTGGAGAGCGTGTCGCTCTACGCCAACCGAATCGAAGGCCTTGCAAAAGGGCCCGTGGCGTCCGGTTCAGGCATCACCAACCTGGGCCAAGCCTTTCCCCCTGGCCGCACTAAACAGTTGGAAGCGGGCATCAAGCTGGACATGCAAACCTTTGGGGCCAACGTGGGTGTTTTCCGCATCGAGAAACCCTCCGATGGTTACGTCGACAACGCGCAGAACCTCTATGTGCGTGATGGCGAGCAGGTCAACAAGGGGCTGGAGATCAGCGTGTTCGGCGAGCCCATCGACGGCCTCCGGTTGATGGCCGGCGGCACCCGCATGACGTCCGAACTCAAAAACACCGCGGGCGGCCTCAACGATGGCAACCACGCCATCGGCGTGCCGACGTTTCAGCTCAATGCCAGCGTGGATTGGGATGTGCCGGGTATCGAAGGTGCCGCGCTCAGCGCGAGGATGTTGCGCACGGGCGGGCAGTACGCTGACCAGGCCAACAACCTGAGCTTGCCGACCTGGAACCGTTTCGACGCGGGCGCACGTTATAAGATGAAATTCGTGGAGAAAGACCTGACGTTGCGCGTCAATGTGGAGAACATTACCGATAAGAACTACTGGGCCTCGGCCAACGGCGGCTACCTTTCGCAGGGGGATTCGCGGTTGGTGAAGTTTTCGGGGACTGTTGATTTCTGATCAGAAGCGGAACACGGAGCGTCCCTGGCGACATCCGTGGGAGCAAAGCTTGCTCGCGATAGCGGTAGACCAGCCAAACCTGTTATCGACAGACCTGCCCCAATCGCGAGCAAGCTTTGCTCCCACAGGGGGTGGCGTTGGGCTGGATATTCGGCTCGACACTAACCCCTGTGGCGAGGGAGCTTGCTCCCGCTGGCGTGCGCAGCAGGCCCCTGCATTTCTTCAGGGAAATCGCATCGGCTGGTTTTGCGACTGCTGCGCAGCCGAGCGGGAGCAAGCTCCCTCGCCACGGGCGGTGTCTGGGCTGGCGTCATCGCGAGCAGGCTCGCTCCCACAGGAGGGCAGGGCTGTTGCAGATGTTCATCACTGCCGGGTGTGGGAGCAGCAGATACTGTGTTCACCGCCGCCCAGTGTGGGAGCGGGCTTGCTCGCGAAGAGGGTGGCACATTCAATATTGAAGCAAGCCGACCCGCCGCTTTCGCGAGCAAGCCCCCCACAGTGGGTGGCGTTGGGCTGGATATTCGGCTCGACACTAACCCCTGTGGCGAGGGAGCTTGCTCCCGCTGGCGTGCGTAGCAGGCCCCTGCATTTCTTCAGGGAAATCGCATCGGCTGGTTTTGCGACTGCTGCGCAGTCGAGCGGGAGCAAGCTCCCTCGCCACGGGCGGTGTCTGGGCTGGCGTCATCGCGAGCAGGCTCGCTCCCACAGGAGGGCAGGGCTGTTGCAGATGTTCATCACTGCCGGGTGTGGGAGCAGCAGATGCTGTGTTCACCGCCGCCCAGTGTGGGAGCGGGCTTGCTCGCGAAGAGGGTGGCACATTCAATATTGAAGCAAGCTGCCCCGCCGCTTTCGCGAGCAAGCCCCCCACAGTGGGTGGCGTTGGGCTGGATATTCGGCTCGACACTAACCCCTGTGGCGAGGGAGCTTGCTCCCGCTGGCCTGCGCAGCAGGCCCCTGCATTTCTTCTGGGAAACCGCATCGTCTGGTTTTGCGACTGCTGCGCAGTCGAGCGGGAGCAAGCTCCCTTGCCACGGGCGGTGTCTGGGCTGGCGTCATCGCGAGCAGGCTCGCTCCCGCTGGCGTGCGTAGCAGGCCCCTGCATTTCTTCAGAGAAACCGCATCGTCTGGTTTTGCGACTGCTGCGCAGCCGAGCGGGAGCAAGCTCCCTCGCCACGGGCGGTGTCTGGGCTGGCGTCATCGCGAGCAGGCTCGCTCCCACAGGAGGGCAGGGCTGTTGCAGATGTTCATCACTGCCGGGTGTGGGAGCAGCAGATGCTGTGTTCACCGCCGCCCAGTGTGGGAGCGGGCTTGCTCGCGAAGAGGGTGGCACATTCAATATTGAAGCAAGCTGCCCCGCCGCTTTCGCGAGCAAGCCCGCTCCCACAGTGCGTGGCGTTGGGCTGGATATTCGGCTCGACACTAACCCCTGTGGCGAGGGAGCTTGCTCCCGCTGGCGTGCGTAGCAGGCCCCTGCATTTCTTCAGGGAAACCGCATCGCCCGGTGTTGCGACTGCTGCGCAGTCGAGCGGGAGCAAGCTCCCTCGCCACGGGTGGTGTCTGGGCTGGCGTCATCGCGAGCAGGCTCGCTCCCACAGGAGGGCAGGGCTGTTGCAGATGTTCATCACTGCCGGGTGTGGGAGCAGCAGATACTGTGTTCACCGCCGCCCAGTGTGCGAGCGGGCTTGCTCGCGAAGAGGGTGGCACATTCAATATTGAAGCAAGCCGACCCGCCGCTTTCGCGAGCAAGCCCCCCACAGTGGGTGGCGTTGGGCTGGATATTCGGCTCGACACTAACCCCTGTGGCGAGGGAGCTTGCTCCCGCTGGCGTGCGTAGCAGGCCCCTGCATTTCTACAGGGAAACCGCATCGTCTGGTTTTGCGACTGCTGCGCAGTCGAGCGGGAGCAAGCTCCCTCGCCACGGGCGGTGTCTGGGCTGGCGTCATCGCGAGCAGGCTCGCTCCCACAGGGATCTGTATTCCCATTGATGCCCCAGGCTGCCGAGAGCAGTTGGCCTCGCCTTGGCCTTACTTACGCTTAAGCATCTCCGGCAACTGCGCCACCAATTTCTGATTATTCAACGGCGCCCGAATAAACCCACGCTGGGTGCCGTCCGGGCCGATCACGGCAAGATTGCCGCTGTGGTCAACCGTGTAGTTGGGCTTGCTGGTGTCCGCCGGGATGAACGGGATGCTCACCGCATTCGCCAGTTTCTGCAGGTCTTCCACCGAGGCGGCGGTCAGGCCTTTGAACTGGGGGTCGAAGTAACCCAGGTACTGCTTGAGCTGCTTGGGCGTGTCGCGGTTCGGGTCGACGCTCACCAATACGATCTGCAACTTGGCCACCGCCTCGGGCGGTAGTTCGCTTTTGATCTGGCGCAGTTGGGCGAGGGTGGTCGGGCAGATGTCCGGGCAGAAGGTGTAGCCGAAGAACAGCAGGCTCCATTTGTCTTTCAACCCGTCCATCGCCACGGGCTGGCCGTCCTGGTCGGTCATTTTCACGTCCGGCAGGTTGCGGCTTTGGGGCAGCAGGATGATGCCGGCGTCGATCAACGCGGTCGGGTCGCCCTGGCCTTTGCTGGAAAGCACTTTGTTGATGGTCAGGCCGAGGATCACTGCGATCACGGCCGCGAGGATGAAGACGGTTTTCTGGGTTCGAGTCATAGGCTCAACAGTAAGTAGTGATCAACGAGCAGGGCGATGAACAGTAGGAACAAGTACCAGATAGAGTACTTGAAGGTGTTGATCGCCGCGTGCGGCCGACTGCCACGGTACAACACCACGGCCCATTGCAGGAACCGGGCACCCAGCACCAGTGCGCAAATCAGGTACAGCATCCCGCTCATCTGGATCACGAACGGCATCAGGCTCACCGCCAGCAGCACCAGGGTGTACAGCAGGATATGGATCTTGGTGTAGTGCTCGCCGTGGGTCACCGGCAGCATCGGGATGTCGGCCTTGGCGTATTCCTCCTTGCGGTGGATCGCCAGGGCCCAGAAATGCGGCGGCGTCCAGGCGAAGATGATCAGCACCAGCAGCAGCGGTTCGGCGCTGACATGCCCGGTGGCCGCGACCCAGCCCAGCAGTGGCGGCGCGGCGCCGGCGAGGCCGCCGATGACGATGTTCTGCGGCGTCGCCCGTTTCAGGAAACCGGTGTAGACCACCGCATACCCCAGCAACGAGGCGAGGGTCAGCCAGGCCGTCAGCGGGTTGGTGAACGCCAGCAGCATGGCTTGGCCGGCCACCGCCAAGGCCAGGGCGAAGGTCAGTGCGGCGGCCGGCGAGACCCGGCCCTCGGCCAATGGCCGCTTGTGAGTGCGGGCCATCACCGCGTCGATGCGCCGGTCCACCACATGGTTGACCGCCGCCGCGCCGCCGGCACACAGGGCGATGCCGAGGTTGCCGAACACCAGGACGGTCCACGGCACGCCGGCACGGGTGGCGAGGAACATACCGACCAGCGAGGTGATCAGCATCAACACCACCACTTTCGGCTTGGTCAGCTCCAGGTAATCGCGCCAGATCGCTTGGCTGTGGCGTTCACCGGTCAAGGTTGCCATGGCATCTCTCCTTTTATTGTTATAGGGCTGACGCTGTGTTTATGCGGGTTGAAGCGCCAGCGCAGCGGGACCTGGTGCTTGACCCGGACCAGGCTGGTACGGGCGTGATAGTTGACCAATACCAGGGTCAGCAACAACGCGGCGCCCCCGGCGTTGTGGGCGACGGCCACCGGCAACGGCAGATGGAACAGCACGTTGCTGATGCCCAGGGTGATCTGTGCCGCCAGGGCAGCCAGCACCAGCCCGGCGAGCCGGGTCATGCCGACGCTTTTCAGTTGCCAGGCCAGGCCCAGCAGCACCACGGTTACCAGCAGCGCGCCGATGCGGTGGGTCAGGTGAATGGCGGTGCGGGCGTCACTGTCCAGTTGCCCGCCGAGGTAGTTGGGGCCGATGTGTTGGGTCAGGTGAAAGCCGTTGGCAAAATCCGCCGGCGGCAGCCATTGGCCGTGGCAGGTGGGAAAGTCGATACAGGCCACTGCGGCATAGTTGGAGCTGACCCAACCGCCCAGGGCAATCTGGCCGATCACCAACAGCAGTCCGGCGGTGGCCCAATGTTGCAGGCGCTTGGGCACGGTCAGCGCGGGTAATACGCCAGACAATCTCAGCGTCAGCAGGAACAGCAGGCTCAACGTCGCGAACCCGCCCAGCAAATGCCCGGTGACCACCTGCGGCCAGAGCTTGAGGGTCACGGTCCACATGCCGAACGCTGCCTGGGCGAAGACCACGGCCAGCAAGAACAGCGGCAATTTCAAAGGCTGGCCGGGGCGGCGACGGTTCATCCAGGCCCGGGCGGCCAGCGCGGTAATCATCAGCCCCAGGGCCCCGGCAAAGTAGCGATGGACCATCTCGTTCCAGCCTTTGTGGGCTTCCACCGGGGTGTCGGGGAAATGCAGCTCGGCATGGGCCAGTTGGGCTTCGCTCTTGGGCACGCTGATGAAGCCGTAGCAACCGGGCCAGTCCGGGCAACCGAGGCCGGCGTGGGTGAGCCGGGTGTAGGCGCCCAGCAGGACGACGATCAGTGCCAGCAGCGTGGCAAACAGCGCGAGGCGAAATCCAGGTTTGGCCATGTCGATGCCCTCATCCGATGTTCGACAGTTTCAGCAGGTGGCGCAGGTCGTTGAGCAGGTCCTTGCCCTTGACCCTGGCGTCATAGCGCAGCACCAGGTTGCTGTGGGGATCGATGATCCACAGTTGGGCGCCGCCGGAGCCTTGGGCGCCTTTCTGATACGCCGGCAGGTCCAGTGGATAACGTTGCAGTTGTGGATACTCGCGTTGCAGTTGGGCGTCGTACTCCCTGTCCAGCGGCTGCGAGATGGCCAGGGCATGGCTGGCGCGGCCGGCATCGCGTCCCAGGCCGATCTGCACCTGCCGCGCCAGATAGACCAATTGGCGGCAGTCCACCGAACACTCCTGCGGCGCGGTGACCAGGATCTGCCAGCGTTGCTCATCGGCTTGTACGCCAATCTCGGCGCGGGTCTGGCCGGTGCCGATCAGCTCGCCGTGGTAGCTGCGGCTGTCGGGCACCCAGAACTGGAATTTGTACATGCCGGTGGCGAGGATCATCGGGCCGATCACGCCGAGCACGATCAGCAGCAATTGCACGCGGCCCTTGCGACGGTTGGGCGCCACGGGCGCCTCAGACGTGTTGGTTGGATTCATGGTGCTTCCCATGGTGTCTCCCTGCGTTGTGCCATCCGAGATAAAGGAACAGGCCGAACAGTGCCGCCGCCATGGCGAACCACTGCACGGCATAGCCGAGGTGTTTTTCCGGGCCCATGGCGACCACCGGCCAATCGGTCCGGTAGGCGCCGGGGCCGCTTTGTTGGCGTAATTCATAGGCGAAGCCGTTGCGGTCGAGGTCGGCCCAGAGCTTGTCCGGCTCGATGGCGGTGACCAGTCGCGGCCAGGGGGCGCCGGCCGGGTCGGCGTGAAGTTGAAAGGTGGCGCCCGGGGCGACGTAGACCCAGGCCTGAAGGCTCACGGGTTGTTCCGGGGTGTTGAACACGGGCGGGATGCGCCGGTCCGGCCAGGGCAGCCAGCCGCGATTGACCAGCAGCCACAGCCCGGTGCGCTGGTCGAGGAACGGTTGCAGCAGTTCGACACCGACCTTGCCGCCCTGCTGGCGGTTGTCCAGCAGGATGCTGTGCTCGGCGTCGAACTGGCCTTGCAGCGTGACCGGTCGAAAGGCCGGGTCGGCGGTGTGCGCCAGCTCGGTGCTGTCCATCGGCGGCGCCACGCGGCGCTCGGCGTAAGTGTCCATGAGCACACGCTTCTGTTCGCCCCGGCTCAGTTGCCAGAACCCCAGGCACACCATCACCGGCACCAGCACGGCCACCACCAATGACGGCACGATGCCCGGCCGGAAGCCTTTCATGGCGTCGCCCGAAAGCTGTCGAACGGGATAGCTATACTCACGTGCATCGCGTCCCCCCGGAGTGTCCCTAATGCTCAAAGCAGCCATCGCCCTGATGCTGATCGCCACGATTGCCAGCCTGTTCAGCGGCCTGTTTTTTCTGGTCAAGGACGACAGCAGTTCCAATCGCCTGGCCATCGCCCTGGCGATTCGTGTCGCCTTGGCCGCCGTCACCGTCGGCTTGATCGCCTGGGGCTTTTTCAGCGGCCAGTTGGTGTCGCATGCTCCTTGGTAAAGCGCCGCCCTGATAACGGCTGCCTCAGAGGATGTAGACGAAGAAGAACAAGCCGATCCACACCACGTCGACGAAGTGCCAGTACCAGCTCGCGGCCTCGAAGCCGAACTGGTGCTCGTTGTCGAAGTGCCCGCGCATGATGCGCATCAGCATCACGAACAAGATGATCGTGCCGATGGTGACGTGGGCGCCGTGAAAGCCCGTGAGCATGAAGAACGTCGCGCCGTAGATCCCCGAGCCCAACGTCAGGCCCAGCTCTTTATAGGCGTGGATGTATTCCTCGGCCTGGAAGCCCAGGAAGGCGCAACCCAGCAGCACGGTGATCGCCAGCCAGATTTTCAGCGCACCACGATGGCCTTTTTTCAGGGCATGGTGGGCGATGGTCACGGTGACGCTGGAACTGACCAGCAGGATGGTGTTGAGCAGCGGCAAGCCCCAAGGGCTGATCACATCCTTGGGCGGTGGGAATAGCTTGGGATCGGGGTTGTTCAACAACGGCCAGACGTATTCGAAGTTCGGCCAGAGCATCTCCGATAAACCCTTGCTGCCTTCACCGGCCAACCCCGGCGCCGAGACCATGCGCACATAAAACAGCGCACCAAAGAAGGCGACGAAGAACATCACTTCGGAAAAGATGAACCAGCTCATGCCCCAGCGGAACGAGCGGTCGAGCTGGGCGCTGTACAGCCCGGCGCGGCTTTCCTTGATGACCGCGCCGAACCAGCCGAACAGCATGTAGGCCACCAGCAGGCCGCCGACGAAAAAGATCAGCGGGCCGTGGGAATCCGGGCGGTCGGCTTTCAGGTCGTTGAACCAGGTCGCCAGGCCGTACACCGTGACGAACATCCCGACCGTGGCGATGATCGGCCATTTGCTCTGGGCCGGAACGTAATAGTGCTCATGAGTTGCCATTTATTGTTCTCCTTATCGGGCACGCTATCGGTCAGTGTTTAGAGCCACCGGTGGATGACGAGCGGTGATGTCGAACAGCGTGTAGGACAGCGTCAGATGCTTCACTTCCTTGGGCATGTCCCGGTCGACGATAAAGCGCATGGGCATTTCGATGCGTTCGCCGGGTTGCAGCACTTGCTGGGTAAAACAAAAACATTCGGTCTTGTGGAAATACGCCGCCGCGTTGCTCGGCGAGATGCTCGGCACCGCCTGGGCGCTCATCGGCCGGTCGGTGGGGTTGTGCGCGACAAACACCATCTCGTTGACCGCCCCGGCCTTGACCACCAGCTCATCGCCCTTGGGGTAGAAGTCCCAGACCATGTCCACCGCGTTGGTCGATAGGAATTGCACACGCACCTGGCGCGACTCATCGACGACCTGCTCGCCTTCGTACTGCCCACCGGTCTTGCCATTGATGCCGAACGCCTTGCACATCACGTCGTAGATCGGCACCAGGGCAAACCCGAAGATGAACATGGCGACCACCACCAGCAGCAGGCGGGTGACCAGTTTTTTCAGCGAGATTGAATCAGCCATGATTCTGAACCCCTACAGAAAACTCTGTGGGAGCGGGCTTGCTCGCGAAGAACGATAACGCGGTATTACTGCTAGACCGCGGCGCCTGCTTCGCGAGCAAGCCCGCTCCCACACAGTCAGGATGGCTCATCTCATTTCACTTCCGGCGGCGTAGTAAACGTGTGATACGGCGCCGGCGACGGCACGCTCCACTCCAGCCCTTCGGCCCCATCCCACGGCTTGGCCGGTGCCGGCGGGCCGCCGCGGATGGTCTTGATCACGATGAACAGGAAGAAGATCTGCGTGGTGCCGAACATGAACGCGCCGATGGACGAGACCATGTTGAAGTCGGCGAACTGCAGGTTGTAGTCGGGAATCCGCCGGGGCATGCCCGCCAGGCCCACGAAATGCATCGGGAAGAACGCCAGGTTCATGCCGATGAACGACAGCCAGAAGTGCAGCTTGCCGAGGGTTTCGTCGTACATGTGGCCGGTCCATTTCGGCAGCCAGTAGTAAGCCGAGGCAAAGATCCCGAAGATCGCCCCGGGCACCAGCACGTAGTGGAAGTGCGCAACCACGAAGTAGGTGTCCTGGTACTGGAAGTCCGCCGGGGCGATGGCGAGCATGAGCCCGGAGAAACCGCCGATGGAAAACAGGATCACGAACGCCACGGCGAACAGCATCGGCGTCTCGAAGGTCAGCGAGCCTTGCCACATGGTGCTGGCCCAGTTGAACACCTTCACCCCGGTGGGCACGGCGATCAGCAGGGTCGCGTACATGAAGAACAGCTCGCCCACCAGCGGGATGCCGACCACGAACATGTGGTGCGCCCAGACGATGAACGACAGGAACGCAATGGCGGCCGTGGCGTAGACCATCGAGGTGTAGCCGAACAACGGCTTGCGCGAGAACGCCGGGATGATCGAGCTGACGGCACCGAAGGCCGGCAGGATCATGATGTACACCTCGGGGTGGCCGAAGAACCAGAACACGTGCTGGAACAGCACCGGGTCACCGCCACCGGCGGCACTGAAGAAGCTGGTGCCGAAGTGGATGTCCATCAGCATCATCGTCACGCAGCCGGCCAGCACCGGCATCACCGCGATCAGCAGGAACGCGGTGATCAGCCAGGTCCAGACGAACAGCGGCATTTTCATCAGGGTCATGCCGGGGGCGCGCAGGTTGAGGATGGTGGCGACCACGTTGATCGCGCCCATGATCGAGCTGATGCCCATCAGGTGAATGGCAAAGATGAAGAACGTCACGCTTTCCGGCGCGTAGGTGGTGGACAGCGGCGCATAGAAGGTCCAGCCGAAGTTCGGCCCGCCGCCGGGGGTGAACAGCGTCGAGACCAACATCAGGAACGCCGCCGGCAACAGCCAGAAGCTGAAGTTGTTCATGCGCGGCAGGGCCATGTCCGGCGCGCCGATCATCAGTGGGACCATCCAGTTGGCAAGGCCGACGAACGCCGGCATCACCGCGCCGAAGACCATCACCAGGCCATGCATGGTGGTCATCTGGTTGAAGAATTCCGGCTGCACGATCTGCAAACCGGGCTGGAACAGCTCGGCGCGGATCACCATGGCGAACGAGCCGCCCAGCAGGAACATCGAGAAGGCAAACCACAGGTACAGCGTGCCGATGTCCTTGTGGTTGGTGGTCAGCACCCAGCGCATCAGGCCCTTGGCGGGGCCGTGGGCGTGGTCGGCATGACCGTGGTCATCGATCACAGCACTCATGTCCTTTCTCCTTCGAACCAATGGGCTGGACGGCGCGGGGCAACGCGCCCCGACCGGTTTTGGGAACGAGCGTCGGGCCGGCTCATTGGCTTTCTGCCTGTTTGAGTTCCAGCACTTCTTTAGGCGTCACCATGTCGCCCTTGTTGTTGCCCCAGGCGTTGCGTTCATAGGTCACGACCGCGGCGATATCGACTTCCGACAGTTGTTTGCCGAAGGCGGCCATGGAGGTGCCGGGCTTGCCGTGGAAGACAATGTTCAGGTGATCCTTGATCGGCCCGGTGGCGATTTTCGAGCCCTTGAGCGCCGGGAACATCGGCGGCAAGCCCTGGCCTTCGGCCTGGTGACAGGCCACGCAGGTGGTGTGATAGACCTTGTCGCCACGCTCGACGAGTTCTTCGCGGGTCCATTCCTTGCTGGTCAGCTCCTTGAGCTGCGCGGCTTCGGCCTTGCGTTCGCCCAGCCATTTCTCATAGTCGGGCTTGCTCTTGACCTCCACCACGATCGGCATGAAGCCATGGTCCTTGCCGCACAGCTCGGCGCATTGGCCGCGATAGAGGCCTGGCTTGTCGACGCGGGTCCAGGCTTCGTTGACGAACCCCGGGATGGCGTCGCGCTTGACCGCGAAGGCCGGCACCCACCAGGAGTGGATCACGTCGGCGGAGGTCACCAAAAAGCGCACCTTGGCATCGACCGGCAGCACCAGCGGCTTGTCGACCTCCAACAGGTAGTGCTCGCCCTTGGCGCTCTGGTTGTGGATCTGTTCGGCGGGGGTCGCCAGGTTGCTGAAGAACTCGACGTCCTGGCCCAGGTACTTGTAGTGCCACTTCCACTGGTAGCCGGTGACCTGGATATCGATCTCCGACTCACTGGAGTCGTACATCTTGATCAGGGTCGCGGTGGCAGGAATCGCCATCAGCACCAGGATCAGGAAGGGCACGATGGTCCAGAGGATTTCGACGCGGGTGTTTTCGTGAAAGTGCGCGGCATTCTGGCCGGTTGAGCGGCGGTGCATCATCATCGACCAGAACATGGCGCCGAAGACGATGATGCCGATGACCACACAGATCCAGAAGATGGTCATGTGCAGGTCGAACACTGCGTTGCTGATCTGTGTCGCTCCAGGCGCCATATTCACAGTCCAGGCCGCTTGTGCCTGACTGAAAATCGACCACAACAGGAGGCCCATCCATACGTGTGGATGTCGCGTCATTGCGGGTTCCCCTTATCGTTCTTGTTATCCCGTAGGCGTAAAGCCTGCGGCAAGGGATCGGCTATTCAGACTGCTTAATTGACTCGCCGCGCCTTGCTGCACATGCAATCGGGTGTCATCAGCTAACTCCATTCCAAACCGAGTATAGACAGCACCTGCAACCTCGCAACGCGATGGCGTAAATCGTTTGAAACAGCCGGGGCTTGCGCTAGAGCCCACGAATGGAGAAGGATGCGAACTGAGTGATGGCAAACCGATATAACTGTGACGCAGCAAGGAAGGGGCAGTTATGAAAAATAGGTCTTAGGAGTGTTTTTGCGCCAGCTAAGTTATGTCTTCCCTATTTCATTGCCTTTGTTTCCTGGAGTTGTCATGAACACCGCCGCATTGCGCGAGCAGATCCAAAAAGCCCAACAACACGAAGCCGAGACCGGCCAATTGACCCGTCAACTGGAGGCCCAGTTACCGCATCTGCACCGCACCATTCAATTGCCGGACACGAACCCCAATAACGCCCTCGCGCGGTTTGTCGCGGCGTACATCGATGAAGTGCCCGACCTGCTGGACGCAGCCAACGACGTGGCGAGGGAAGCGGGTATCGAGTCGCAGATCAAACCGGTACTGAAGATCGCCGAACAGTACTTCCTCCAGCCGCCGACCATCATGGCCGGGCATGTCGGGCTCGACAGCCTGCTGGACGAAGCCTATCTGGCGCACCGGTTTGTCGAAGAGGTGAATGACCTTTATATCAAGCATTTCGGCCAGCCATTGATCCCCTTGGACATGACGGTCGCCAACCTGATCGCCCACCAGTTGATCGGTGAGGCATTTGCCAACCAGCTCGATGAAGTGGTGCATCACACGTTCGACGAGATGCTCAACGACGAGACGTTTGCCTTGGAATCAGTAGAAGCCTATCGCGAGAAGCTCAGCAGCCCTGAGACCGGCGCCGCCTGGAAGCGCTGGCCGTGCATGTCCCGTCGCTTGGGCGTGGGCCTGGAGCTGGATCAGCCGGCGGCTTGATCCATCAGGACAACATGAAGCTTTTGTGGGAGCGGGCTTGCTCGCGAAGGCGGAGTGTCAGGCAGCCTATTAGCTAACTGATTCACCGCTTTCGCGAGCAAGCCCGCTCCCACATTGGATCTGTGGTGTTCATAAAATAGGTGTCCAGCACCAGCCCCTTGTGGGAGCGAGCCTGCTCGCGAAAGCGGTTGGACATTCAACATCTATGTCGACTGATCCTCCGCCATCGCGAGCAGGCTCGCTCCCACAGGGGCTGTGGATTACCCAGCCGCTGCACCAACCCCTACGGTCGTGCGCAACCGCCCTTCCAATCGACGCTTGAGCCCGCGGGATTCAATCAGCAGCTTCGACCCCTTGCTGGCATTCGCCCGGCCCCATTCTTCCAGCAACTCCAGGCACGAGTGATCGATGTAGCTCAGGTTATTGAGCGGCACGTGCACGGTCGCGCCCGTTGGGATGGTGCCCAGCACCTGGGTCAGCGCCGGCACCTTGAGGAAGGTGGCCGCACCCACCAGGCGCAGTTCCATCTCGCCTTCCTGAGGCAGGTCGATCAGGCTGATTTTCAGGCGCGAGGCTTTCCAGGCCAGTTTCACCAAGGTCAGGCCGAAGCCGATCAGCACACCGGTCAACAGGTCGGTGAAGATGATCGCCAGCGCCGTGGCGGCGTAGGTGAACATCGGCATCCGGCCATAACGGCCCAGGCTTCGAAACGCCTTGAGGTCCACCAGTTTGAAACCGGTGTAGACCAGCACGCCGGCCAGGCTCGCCACCGGAATGCTTTGCAGCACGCTGGACAGCAACAGCACGAACAGCAGCAACCACAGGCCGTGGAAAATCGTCGACATCCGCGTGGTGGCCCCGGCCTGGACGTTGGCCGAACTGCGCACGATCACCCCGGTCATCGGCAGGGCGCCGAGCAGGCCGCAGAGCATGTTGCCGATCCCTTGCGCCGACAGTTCCCGGTCGAAGTCCGCACGTTCACCGCTGTGCATGCGATCCACGGCGGCCGCCGACAGCAGGGTTTCGGCACTGGCGATGAAGGCCACCGCGAACGCGGCGATCAGCAGCGTTGGGTCGGCCAGGTTCAGCAGGTCCGCCGGGCGCAGCCAATCAATGGCTTCGGCCAGGTTCTCCGGAACCTCCACGCGCTTGACCTGCAAGGCCAGCAGCAGGCTGGCGACGGTCGCCAGGCCGACGCCCAGCAAGGCGCCGGGAACGAAGCGCAGGCTGTGGGGGCGAAACTTCTCCCACAGCCACATCACCGCGATCGTCGACAGACCGAGCAGGCCGGCCTGCCAGCCGAAGGACGGCAAGGCCTGGGCCACAGCCGCCGGGAACGCCGCGAGGTTATCCAGCCCGGAGGGCTTGGGCGCCGCGTCCAGCATCACATGGACCTGGGACAACACGATCAGCACGCCGATACCCGCGAGCATCCCGTACACCACGGCTGGCGCGGTGACCCGGAACCAGCAACCCAGGCGAAAGCGCCCGGCCAGCAATTGCAGTAGACCGGCCAGCAGCAGGATCGGCCCGAGCATGGCCACGCCATGCTGGCGCACCAGTTCGAAGACCAACACCGCCAACCCGGCGGCCGGACCGCTGACTTGCAGCTTCGAGCCAGCCAGGAAACCCACTACCAGACCACCGATGATCCCGGTAATCAGGCCCTTGGCCGGCGGCAGGCCGGAGGCGATGGCAATGCCCATGCACAAGGGCAGCGCCACCAGGAACACAACCACCGAAGCCAATAGCTCCCGTGGCAGAACAGCTTTTAGTTGAGCAGCACGCATGGCGACTCTCCCGAAGTTTCTTCAGGCATGGCGAGGCCCTACCGCCTGGATAGCGGTAAGGCTAGAACCACACAAGGATGATTAGGAGTGGTTAGAAGCGCGCTTTGGGCGTCGCCACCGGTATCGGATGGCTGCCATCGAGCGGCAGGAAACGTCCCTGGTCCGCGTCAAAGGCTTTGATCTCGCTGGTCTCGATGTTGTACACCCAGCCATGGATGAACAACTGACCGCTGGCCATGCGCGATGCGACCGAGGGATGCGTTCGCAGATGCTGCAACTGCGCGATCACGTTTTCTTCGGTGAGGATGGGCATGGTCTGTTTTTCGTCGCCGCACGGACAGTTGTCGTGGACCATGGTCTTGGCCACTTCGGCGTGGCGCAGCCAGGCTTTTACCGTGGGCATTTTTTCCAGGGTGTCCGGGTTCAGCACGGCACGCATGGCGCCGCAATCGGAATGACCGCAAACAATGATGTGTTGCACACCGAGGGCCAGCACGGCGTATTCGATGGCGGTGGAGACGCCGCCATTCATCTGCCCGTAAGGCGGAACGACGTTGCCGACGTTACGGGTCACGAACAGGTCGCCGGGGGAGCTATGGGTGATCAGCTCGGGCACGATGCGCGAATCGGCGCAGGTGATGAACATCGCACGGGGCGCCTGGGCGGTGGCGAGTTTCTTGAAGAGCTCTTCCTGTTGCGGAAAGATCTCGTGATGGAAATGCAAAAAGCCGTCAACAATATGCTGCAGCGCTGCATCGGCGGTTTCCGCCACGGGTTGGGCTGAAGCCGACGCAGCCAACGGCTGATTATCCTTGTCACTCATGATTCATCCTCTTTTGACGGTATGACGCCAGTGGCTAAAACATCCAGGTCGACATCTGCGACCCGTCAGTCACTCGCTGAACAAGGTAGCGGCCGAAACTTAACTCAAACTGAAATCGAAGGCTCTAGGACAATGATTCCAGGGGTGGCGAAACACTGGCGCAGCTCATGTCCAGTGGCCTTTCCAGGGTCAACTTTAATCAAATCAACGACATCTGTCGGCCCGGCGGACAGAAGGCAGCGCAATCGAGATTGTATCCGTCGCGTCGCTCCAGTCCCAGGCGCTTGAGTGCCTTGGCGAAGCGCTGGGCCAGCAGGTCGGCGAACGGGCCTTCGCCGCGCATTCGCGCACCGAAGCGGCTGTCATACAGCTCGCCACCGCGGCTCTGGCGCACCAGGCTCAGTACATGGGCGGCGCGTTGCGGGTAGTGTGCCTGGAGCCACTCCTCGAACAGTGGCGCGACTTCCAGCGGCAGGCGCAGCATCACGTAGGCGGCATTCTGCGCGCCGGCGGCGTGGGCTTCGGCCAGCAGGCTCTCGATCTCGCTGTCGTTGATCATCGGGATCATCGGTGCGCAGAGCACGCCCACGTTGATGCCTGCCTCACGCATGACCTTGATCGCCCGCAGCCGCGCCTTGGGCGCCGCCGCCCGGGGTTCGAGAATGCGCTTGAGCTCATCGTCCAGGGTGGTGAGGCTGATCATCACGTGCACCAGGCGTTGCTGTGCCAGTTCGGTCAGCAGGTCCAGGTCGCGCAGGATCAGCGAGCCCTTGGTGACGATGGTCACCGGATGCCGATAACGCAGCAGCACCTCGAGGATCCGCCGGGTTATCCGTTGTTCCCGTTCGATCGGCTGATAGGGGTCGGTGTTGGAGCCCAGTGCGATCGGCGCGCATTGATAGCCGCGCCGGGACAATTGCTCCTCCAGCACGTCGGCGGCATTGGTCTTGGCGATCAGCTTCGTTTCGAAATCCAGCCCCGGCGACAGGTCCCAATAGGCATGGCTGGGCCGCGCATAGCAGTAGATGCAGCCGTGTTCACAGCCTCGGTACGGGTTGATCGAGCGGTCGAATGGGATATCGGACGAGGTGTTGCGGGTAATGATGGTTTTCGCCGTTTCGATGCGCACTTCGGTGCCCTGGGTCGGCGGGACTTCCTGGTACCAGCCGTCATCCTCGACCACCGAGCGATTCGGGGCGAAGCGGTTGTGCGGGTTGGTCGCGGTGCCGCGGCCGCGAGGTGGAAGGGAGACAGGCATGGGAATACTCTGAAGGCTGTATGTGCATACAGTATTCGCTTCGTTCGATTAGGGCCAGTGCCATTCGGCAGTCCAACTACCGGATCGGCGTTCACAAGGCTTTGACGTTCACCTCACGGGCTTTTAACCGCAGCGAGCCGACACTGGGCCTCCTGTATTCCTTCGCTCTCGGTCGTGCGTGCATGCTCAAGCTCTGTTCCCGTTCGTTGTTGTGCCTGGCCTTGCTTGCCGGGCTGGCCGAAGCGCCCGTCCAAGCGGCCGATTTCCCTGAGGCGAGGCCCGCTGAATGGGCGCAGCCGGTGGAAAAGGACTACAACCTCTACCAGATGTCACCGACCCTCTATCGCAGCTCCCTGCCAGACGGCGGCGCCGTGCCTTTGCTGACGAAGCTGCGGATCGGCACGGTCATCACCTTCCTGCCGCAGTCGGACAAGCGCTGGCTGTCCACCCCCGGCATCGAGCAGGTGCAGTTGCCCTACCGCACCAATCACGTCGATGACAGTGACATCCTCAGGGCCTTGCGCGCCGTCCAGGCGGCCGAAGCCAAGGGGCCGGTGCTGATGCACTGCAAGCACGGCTCGGACCGCACCGGGCTGGTGGCCGCCATGTACCGGGTGGTGGTGCAGGGCTGGAGCAAAGAGGACGCGTTGAATGAAATGACCGAAGGTGGCTTCGGCGACAGCCATCATTTCAAGGACGGCGTGCGCTACATGATGCAGGCCGATGTCGACAAACTCCGCGTGGCGTTGGCGAACGGCGATTGCAGCACCAGCGTCTTTGCCCTTTGCTCCCTGGAAAGCTGGGTCAACTCGACCACGACGACACGTCACCTCGACCCTCAGGCGCTGGTGCCTTCACGCTGATCGGTCGCCTGCAAGAACGCGGTGATGGATTCGGACAGCGGCCGTGAATCGCCCCGTTCGAATATCGTCTCGCGTAATGCCTTGCACGTTTGCCTATCGAACAGCCCGTTGCGCTTGAATCGCTTGAACACCGTGTCGGCCAGTTGTTTCGACCAGGCATAGGCGTAGATGCCGGCGGCGTAGCCCGTGACGATGTAGTCCAGGCCATTGGGCCAACGTTCGTTCGCGAACACGGGCAGATGTCCGACCTGTGCGTTGATTTGATCGAAGACCTGCTGGGCCGTTCGTCCGTCGCCATGGCTGCGGTGCAGCTCCATGTCGAACAACGCATCGCGCAAGAACGCGGCTGTATCCCAACTGGTCTGGGTGTCGAGATAAGCCAGCAGCTGATCGGCAATGGCATCGGGCAGGGGCGCCCCGGTTTGGTGATGCCTGGACAGGCGCACCAGGCATTGCTTGGTGAAGCACCATTGTTCGAGCAGTACGCCAGCGAATTCCGCCGAATCCCGGGACAGCTCGGAAATACCCGAAACAGCGCGATATTCGACCCGGCTCAGCACATGGTGCAAACAGTGGCCCAATTCGTGAAAAAGCATTCGTAGTTGCAGATGATCAAGCAGCACCGGGCTGGCACGTGAACCCCGCGGCAGCCAGCCGTGCAGCGTGGCGATCGGATAGCGAGGTCGGCCTTCGGCGGTGATGCGGCGGTTTCGCAGGGTGGAGGTATTGGGAAAGCTTTCCTGATTCGGGTCCTCGAACGGATCGAAATAGAGATAGCCCAGAAGCTCGCCCCGTTCGAAAACTTCAAGAAGACGCACCTGCAGGTGCCAGGTCGCCACGTCCCGACGTTCGATGATGTCCACGCCGAACAGGTCCCGGGCGACCAGCAGCATCCGTGAAAAGGTCGATTCCAACTCGAACCAGGCGCTGACGGTCTGTTCCGAGACGCCGGTCATTTGCTGGCGAAGCTTTTGTGCCAGGTATTGATAGTTCCATGGCTGCAACCCGCTGAAACCCTGGGCTTGGGCAAATGCCTCCAACTGCGCGCTGTCGCGGATAAACACGCTTTGCTGCTGTTCCAGCAGGCCTTGCAGGAAAGTCTGGACCTCTTCCGGCGACTGGGCTTGTTCCGGTTCGAGCGCCAACTGAGCGTAACTCGAATAGCCCAGCAGGGTGGCCAACTCATGACGATCCCTGAGCAACTGCCACAGCACATCGCCGTTGTCGTACACGCCGGCATGTGGCCCTTGATCGGACGCGCGCGTGCTGTAGGCGACATACACCTGCTTGCGCAGCACGGCATCGTCCGCGTAACGCATGACGATACGAAACGATTCTTCATCGAGGGTCAACAACCATCCCGTGCGCCCCTGTTCACGGGCCTGCTCGGCCATGCGCTGCCTGAAGGCAAGCGGCAGGCCACCCAATCGGGCTTGATCATCAAATGTTCGGCTCCAGGCTTTGTTGGCCTCATGCAAATGTTCCTGGAACAGGCTCCGGGCGCCTTGGATGCGCAGTTGCAAATCCTCCAAGGCCGGTTGCGAATCGGACCCCAGCCCGTTGCGGCGAAATTGCCTGAGGATCTTTTCCAGGGTCCGCTTTCTCACTGTGGAGAAATGCTTGGCGATCTCGCTGTCCGCCAAGCGTTGATAGAGTTGGAAGAGCTCGGGGTTCTGTTTTAGCGACCGCTTGAACTGCTGCAAGCGTGGGGTGCAATCGAGCGAAGCCTGCTTCCAGGCGTCTGCGGTTACGGTGGATGCCAGGCGCTCCAGCACATAACCGAACCCCCTGAGTCGCGCATGGATTTCATCCATGGCCAACACCAGGTCGTCCCAGGTGGGAAAAGGTGCTTGAGTCCGGATGATCTCGGCTATTTTGGCGCGGCTTTCGATGATGATCTGGTCGAGGGCCGGGGAAAAGTGTTCGGCTTTAATGTCGGAAAACGGCGGCAGGTCATAGGCCTGCAGTAGTGGGTTATCAGCGTGGCGCATGGAGACTTCCTGTCAGTCTGGACGTGTCACGGCAGTCTGGGAAGGAAGGCGATTGGCGCTGCGGTACATAGTTATCGCTTCCGGGCCGGGCGGCCCGGAAGGTGATGCCGAAGATGTCAGTCGGTTTTTTTCTTCAACTTCGGGTTGGGGAAAAACTGCACCGCCTGGACTTTTGCGTCCGGCGCCTTGAGCGCCGAGGTGTTGACCCGGGTACCCAATTCCTTGGGCACCGACAGGCCTTGCTCGTTGAGCGTGTCGGAATAACCGCAGGCCACGCATTCGCGGTGCGGCACGCCGTCTTCGTTCCACATCATCAACTTGTCCGGCTCGCTGCAGGCCGGGCAGACCGCCCCGGCGATAAAGCGTCGCTTGGTAATCACAGGCCCCTCACTCATGCTGCCGCGTCCTCGGTCAGGCCGCTATGGCGCAAGAGTGCGTCAATCGACGGCTCACGGCCACGGAAGTCGACGAACAGCACCATTGGTTCCTGGGAACCGCCACGGGCCAGGATTGCCTCGCGGAAGGCGCGCCCGGTGTCGGCGTTGAGCACGCCGTCTTCTTCGAATTTGGAGAAGGCATCGGCCGAGAGCACTTCCGCCCATTTGTAGCTGTAGTAACCCGCCGCGTAGCCGCCGGCGAAAATGTGCGCAAAGCTGTTGGGGAAGCGGTTGTAGGCCGGCGGACGCATGACGGAGACCTCGTCACGCACGCCTTCGAGCACTTGCAGAACGCTGCGGCCATCGCCGTGGGTGGCGTGCAGTTCGAAGTCGAACAGCGAGAACTCCAACTGACGGACCATCATCAGGCCGGACTGGAAGTTTTTCGCCGCGAGCATTTTTTCCAACAGGTCCTGGGGCAGCGGTTCACCGGTTTCGTAGTGACCGGAAATCAGCGCCAGGCCTTCGGGCTCCCAGCACCAGTTTTCCATGAACTGGCTCGGCAGCTCCACGGCATCCCAGGCCACGCCGTTGATGCCGGACACACCGGCGTGTTCGACGCGGGTCAGCAGGTGGTGCAGGCCATGGCCGAACTCGTGGAACAGCGTGGTGACTTCATCGTGGGTCAGCAGCGCGGGCTTGCCGCTGTCGGCCGGGGTGAAGTTGCACACCAGGTTGGCGACCGGGCTTTGCAGGACGCCGTCGAAGGTGCGACGACGGTCACGGGCACCGTCCATCCAGGCACCGCCACGCTTGTTGGCGCGGGCGTAGAGGTCGAAGAAGAAGCGGCCGACGTGCTGGCCGTTCTCCTTGATTTCGAACAGGCGCACGTCCGGGTGCCAGCTGTCGAAGCCTTTCAGTTCGGCGATCTCGATGCCATAGAGGCGCTGCACGATGGCGAACAGGCCGCTCAGTACCTTGTCGATCGGGAAGTAGGCGCGCAGGGCTTCCTGGGCCACGCTGTAGCGCTGCTGGCGCAGTTTTTCGCCGTAGAAACCGCTGTCCCAGCTTTGCAGGTCGGGGCAGCCCTGCTCGGCGGCATAGGCTTTGAGCTGTTCCAGGTCGAGGGCGGCGAACGGCTTGCTGCGCTTGGCCAGGTCACGCAGGAAACTGAGGACCTGATCGCTGGATTCGGCCATCTTGGTTGCCAGGCTCAACTCGGCGAAGTTAGCGAAACCGAGCAAATGGGCCAGTTCCTGGCGCAGGTCGAGGATCTGTTCCATCACCGGGCCGTTGTCGTTCTGGCCGGCATTCGGGCCTTGGTCCGAGGCGCGGGTGCAGTAGGCGGCGTAGACTTCTTCGCGCAGGGCGCGGTCTTCGGCGTAGGTCATCACCGCGTAGTAACTAGGGAATTCCAGGTTGATCAGCCAGCCGTCCAGTTCCTTGGCCTGGGCAGCGGCGGCCATTTGCGCCTTGGCCGAGTCGGTCAGGCCGGCGAGGGCGGCTTCGTCAGTGACGTGCTTGGTCCAGGCCTGGGTTGCGTCCAGCAGTTGATTGGAGAAGCGGCTGCCCAGCTCGGACAGTTTGCTCTGCACTTCGGCGTAGCGCTTCTGTTGCTCGGGCGGCAGGTCGATGCCCGACAGGCGGAAATCCCGCAGGGAATGTTCCAGGGTGGTTTTCTGCGCCACGTCGAAACCGGCCGCCTCCGGGCTGTTCGCCAGGGCTTCGAAGGCCTGGAACAGTTCACGGTTCTGGCCCAGCTCGGTGGAATAGGCACTCAGCGCCGGCAGGCAGGCCTCGTAGGCCTCGCGCAGTTCCGGGCTGTTGCGCACGGCGTTCAAATGGCTGACCGGGCTCCAGGCCGCGCCGAGGCGATCGTTGAGCTCGTCCATCGCCAACACCAGGCCGGCCCAGGTAGGCTGTTGGACTTGGGTCTTGAGGATTTCGGCGATGGCCGCACGGTTGTCCGCCAGGATCTGCTCGATGGCCGGTTGCACGTGCTCGGCACGGATCGCCGAGAATGGCGGTAGGTCATAGGGCTGCAAAAGAGGGTTGTTCACGCTCACGGTCGACACCTTGGCTGGAAGAAACATCGGCCCATCTTAATTACAATCGACGCTCACCGCAGCTAGCAGCGCCTATCACCGGATAAGAGAGAGCCTATCGTGACCCTTCGCACGTACCAGAACCACAGCCCGAAGCTTGCCCGTGGGGCGTTTGTCGACAGCACCGCGGTGGTGATCGGCGACGTCGAGATCGGCGAAGACAGCTCCGTCTGGCCGCTGACGGTCATTCGTGGCGACATGCACCGCATCCGTATCGGTGCGCGCACCAGCGTCCAGGATGGTTGCGTGCTGCACATCACCCACGCCGGCCCCTTCAATCCGGATGGCTTCCCGTTGCTGATCGGCGACGACGTGACCATCGCCCACAAGGTCATGCTCCATGGCTGCGCGGTGGGCAGCCGGATCCTGATCGGCATGGGCAGCATCGTCATGGACGGCGCGGTGGTCGAAGACGATGTGATCATCGGCGCCGGCAGCCTCGTACCGCCGGGCAAGCGCCTGGACAGCGGCTTTTTGTACGTGGGCAGCCCGGTGAAGCAGGTGCGGCCGCTGACGGACAAGGAGCGCGCGTTCTTCACCTACAGCGCGGCGAACTACGTGAAGCTCAAGGACCTGCATCTGGCCGAAGGCTACGACCAGCCTTGAATCGCCCCCCAAGATGTCGAATGAACCATTGTGGCGAGGGGATTTATCCCCGCTGGGCTGCGCAGCAGCCCCAAACCCTGCCAGCACAGCGTGTCAGGTTTGTTACATTCAATTTTTTGGGGGCTGCTGCGCAGCCCAGCGGGGATAAATCCCCTCGCCACAGTTTCATTCAAGCCTGTTGAGTGAACTGCATGACCACGCAGGAACAGCCATGCACTACCAGACCGTACTCTTCGACCTCGACGGCACCCTCACCGACCCCCGTGAGGGCATCACCCGTTCGATCCAGTTCGCCTTGGCCAAGCTGGGCATCGACGAACCCGACCTGACCCGCCTCGAACACTTCATCGGCCCGCCGTTGTTGCAGGCGTTCATGCAGTTCTATGACTTCGACGAAGCGAAGGCCTGGGAGGCGGTGAATTTCTATCGTGAGCGCTTCAAGGTCACCGGCCTTTATGAGAACCGTGTCTTTGACGGTGTGATGCCGCTGCTGGAAACCTTGGGCGGCCAAGGACGCCAGTTGTACATCGCCACCTCGAAGCCTTGGGTCTTCGCCCGGGAAATCGCCCGTCACTTTGACTTCGCCCGGCACTTCAAGGTGATCTACGGCAGCGAACTGGATGGCACCCGCACCGACAAAGTCGAGCTGATCGCCCACCTGCTGGCCGAAGAAGGCCTCGACCCGGCCAGCACCCTGATGATCGGCGATCGCAAGCACGACCTGATCGGCGCCCGCAGCAATGGCCTGGATGCCGCGGCGGTGGGGTATGGGTTTGGCAGCCACGAAGAACTCAACACCGAGGGCCCGGCGTATCACTTCCAGACGGTGGATGCGTTGCATCAGGCGTTTCTGCGGCGTTGACTAGATGGCCATCGCGAGCAAGCTCGCTCCCACATTTTTCCGAGACGTCCACAATACGGGTGCCCACCGCCAAACCCCTGTGGGAGCGAGCTTGCTCGCGATAGCGGCGGCACAGACATCCCCGGCCTCAAGACAACACTATCGTGGCGAGGGAGCTTGCTCCCGCTCGGCGGCGCAGCCGTCGTAAGCTCGCTGATGCGGTTTGTCTGTGGAAATGAGTTGTCTTTTTTGGGGCTGCTGCGCAGCCCAGCGGGAGCAAGCTCCCTCGCCACAGGGGTTAGCCAGATCCCCGCCCGCACAGGGGGTATAGATGAACGCGACAGTTCAGGCCCTGAACTGGCTCGGCGCCACGCCGCTCCAGCGCACGAAGGCATGGCGGAAGCTGGCGGTTTCGCTGAAGCCCAGTCGTTCGGCGATCCGATGGATCGGCAATTGGTCCTCGCAGAGCATCTGCTTGGCTCGTTCGAAGCGCAGTTCGTCCAGCAGTTCCTGATAGCTGCAGCCCAGGTCCTTGAGGTGCCGCCGCAAGGTGCGCGCCGAGCAGTTCATTTGCTCGGCCAAGCCTTCCAGGCCGGGGGCTGCGTTCAGTTGGGCGTCGAGCAACTGGCGGATCCTTCCTAGCCAGGCCTGGCGTCCGGTGAATTCGGTGTTCTGCCGGCGGCAGCGTTCGGCCATGGCGTGATGGGTGATGGGGTCGGCCAGGGGCAAGGGTTGTTCGAGCCAGTGGCGGTCGAAGGCAAACGCGTTATCGACGCTGTCGAAGCGCACCGGGCAATCGAAAAGTTCGGTGTAGCGCGCCTGGTAATCGGGCGCCGGATGTTCGAAGCGCGCAGCGTGCAAGGGCAAGACATGGCCGAGGAGGTCATTGCAGATTACCTTCAGCGAAACCATGCAGAACTCGGCATTGAACACCGCCAGGGCCGGGTTCTCCCGATAGTCGCTGGCGCTGAACCAGATGTGCTCGCCGTCGTCGTCCAGGTTCAGCGCGAAGAGTGTTCCCAATAGCGCCGGATAGCGCAGCGCCAGGCGCAAGGCGTCACCTAAGGTGGCACTGGTGAGCAGGGCATAGCCGAGCATGCCGTAGGACGAAACGTGCATGCGCAGGCCCAGCTCCAGGCCGATGTCGCGCTTTAGGGCCACGGCGTTGGCGCAGACCTGCATCTCCTGGTTGGTGGTGATGCGCGTATCGGCCCGGCTCAGGTCCGCGGCGCTGATGCCGCTGCCGGCCAACAAGGCATCGCTGGACAGCCCTTCGTTTTTTAAGGTGCTCAGTACCAGCGAGACGGCGTTGAGGGTAGTGAGGTGGGAATGCAGCATGTCCGTTTCCAGCCTGGGGTAGGCTGGAGACGGAGCAAGTTATATGCCGGGTACTTTGGCATGACGTCGCTTTTGTGGCGAGGGAGCTTGCTCCCGCTGGGCTGGTCCGACGCTTCGGGCGAAGCGGCCCCCGAAAGCTTGCGGCCGCTGCGCGACCGAGCGGGAGCAAGCTCCCTCGCCACAAAAGCCCCTCACCACAAGTTGATGCAGGTTCGGATCAGCTCAGCTCGCCACACAGGTCCAGCTCTACCAGCCGCCGAACCTCTTCCACCGGCAGCCCGGCGCCAATCAACGCCTGCAATTTGCCGAACGCGGCCTCGCGGGTCATGCCGCCACCGGACAGCACGCCGACACCGCGCAAGCGACTGCCGGCTTCGTACACGTCCAGCTCAACGCCACCTTCATGACATTGGGTCACCGCCACCACCACCACACCGCTGTCCCGCGCCCGCTCGAGGCTGGCGAGGAAGGCCGGATTGTCGCTCGGCCCGGTGCCGCTGCCGTAGCACTCCAGCACCAGGCCCTGGATACCGCTGCCCAATAGACCATCGAGCACCTGGGCGCTGATGCCGGGAAACAGCGGCAGCGCCGCGATGTTCGCCAATTGCTTGGGCTGGTTGTAATTCAACTGCGCCGGCAGGGCCGGCGCCGGGGTGCCGCCGCCCTGGCGTTCCAGGCGCTTGAATGGGTGGCGACCGAAGCTGCGTACTTTCGCGCAACGGGTCGGCGCCAGCAGCTCACCGTGGAAGTACAGGTGCACGCCCGGCGCCAGGCCCTGGCCGAGGGCAACCAGGGCACCGCCGAGGTTTTCCCAGGCGTCGCTGTCGGTCACGCCGGCGGGCAGCATCGAGCCGGTGAAGCAGACCCGCGCATGCAGGCCCAGCAGTTGGAAGCTCATCGCCGCCGCGCTATAGGCCAGGGTGTCGGTGCCATGCAGGATCAACACGCTGTCGCAGCCCTGCACATCCACGGCGTCGACCACCGCTTCGCGCAGTTGCTGCCAATAGGCCGGGGTCATGTTGGCGCTGTCGATCAGCGGCGACATCTCCCGGAAGCGCCATTGCGGTATGACGAGTTCGGGCTGGCTGTGCAGGTAGTCGCGCATCCGCGCTTCGAAACCGGATGCCGGGGCCAGGCCGTGGGCGCTGGCTTGCATGCCGATGGTGCCGCCGGTGTAGAGCACCATGACGTGCTGGGCGGCAGGGTAGGTCAAGGAATTCATGGTTGTTCTCCGAGGACGAAAACGGCGGCTTGGGTCAGCCGCCACAACATAAGGCCGAGCATGACGCCGACCTTACGCTGTGTCACGCCGGGCGCAGGGGATGCGCCCGGTTTTTTACATCAGCCTGCGGCTCAGCGTTGCGCTGCGGCCACGCCGGCAGTCGCGGCGTCAGGTTTGGCAACCGGTGCCGACGGGGTGGCTGGCCATGCGTTGCGGTCCAGGTCCAGGTCCGGGAACTTGCTGGAGTCGAACACAGGGACCTTGATGCCGGCCGCACGCTGGTCATCGTAGTCACGCAGGATGCGCATGCCGACCTTGAACAGCAGGAACAGCGCGATCAGGTTCACGAACGCCAGCAGGGTCATGGTGATGTCGGCGAACGCGAACACGGTGCCGAGGTTTTCGATGGCACCCCAGAAAATCAGGACCAGGACCAGCGCACGGTAGCCCATCAGGACCTTGCGATTGTCACCGATCATGAAGCGCAGGTTGTTCTCGCCCAGGTAGTAGTTGTAGAGGATCGAGGTGAACACGAACAACGACAGGGCCACAGAGATGAATATCCGGCCCCAGTCACCCACGACCGCCGCCAGGGAGTTCTGGGTCAGGGCAATGCCGTCGCCTTCGAAACCTGGGGTGTAGAAGCCCGACAGCAGGATCAGCAGCGCGGTGCAGGTGCAGATCACGAAGGTGTCCAGGAATACGCTGAACGCCTGGACCACGCCCTGGGCGACCGGGTGCTCGACCGACGCGACGGCGGCAACGTTAGGCGCACTGCCCAGGCCGGCTTCGTTGGCGAACACGCCACGCTTGACGCCCATGACGATGGCGCTGCCGATCAGGCCGCCGAAGGCCTGGTCCAGACCGAAGGCGCTTCTGACGATGGTCGCCAGCATGTCCGGTACATGTTCGAACTGCAGCACGATTACGTAGAGGGTCACGCCGATGTACGCCAGGGTCTTGACCGGAACCAGCAGGTCGGCAACCTTGGCGATACGCTTGATCCCACCGATGAACACCAGGCCCAGCAGCACCGCCAGGCCCAGGCCGGTGTAGGTGGTGTCAAAGCCGAAGGCGTTGTTCAGAGAGTGGGTGACCGCGTGGGCTTGCAGGCCGTTGAAGGCGAAGCCGAAGGTCACCAACAACAGGAATGCCATGATCATGCCCAGCCAGCGTTTCTGCAGGCCGTGCTGGATGTAATAGGACGGGCCGCCACGGTACTGGCCTTCGGAGTCGCAGCGCTTGTAGAGCTGGCCGAGGGAGCATTCGAAGAAGCTGCTGGACATGCCGACCAGCGCGGTCACCCACATCCAGAACACCGCACCAGGACCACCGAGGGTCACGGCGATGCCGACACCGGCGATGTTGCCCGCGCCGACACGGCCGGCCAGGCTGAGCATCAGGGCCTGGAAGGAACTGAGCTGGTCAGTGCTGCTTTTCAGGCTGTCACGGAACACCGTGAACATGTGGAAGAAGTGACGGAACTGGACGAAACGCGAGCGGATCGTGAAGTAGCCACCGAGCCCGACAATGAGCACGATCAGCACTTTCCCTGATAGGAAGTCGTTGATGACTTCGAGCATGAGTATTCCTCGCTGTTTTTTGTTTAAGCAAATGCTGGCCATTTGGAAACATCGCGTTACATCGGTCGGCGCGCGGCCTGACAGGTGAGGCGGAGTTTCGTCCCGGTCCATTTTCGCGGGTTTGTTATTAGTTCGGTTTTCGCATGTTTAAAGGTCTCGTTGCGGACGACCGCTCATGCGAAGAGGGGCGGCACTATACCTATCAGTGCGGTGCCCGTCTGCACAGTTGTGGTGCGTCCGACGAAGCGGACCCTTTGAAACACCTGGCCTTCCGGTCAGGTTCTTGTGGGGACGAGCCTGCTCGCGTTGGCTGGCGACGCGGTTTACAACGGGCAGCGCGTCGTTGTTTATCGCGAGCAGGTTCCTTCCCACAGATTCAGTCATCCTTGGCGGCTATCAATTAAAAAAAGGGCTTGGGGAAGATCCCCAAGCCCTCAAAAGGTGAGAGGTGTCTAGTCCCTCGACCTGGTGAGCGGTGGCCGTGTCGATCACGCTTTGAGCGGGACCAGACGCGGAGCAATCATGTTTTCCGGGCGCAGGATGTCGTCGAGCATGGCGTCGTCGAGCAAGCCTTCTTCGCGCACCAGTTCCAGTACGCCGCGGCCACTTTCCAGGGCGATGCGGGCGATACGGGTGGCGTTTTCATAGCCGATGTACGGGTTCAGGGCGGTGACCAGGCCGATCGAGTGCTCGACCAGCTCACGGCAGCGCGCTTCGTTGGCGGTGATGCCGACGATGCAGTGCTCGCGCAGCATGTCCATGGCCCGTTGCAGCAGGCGGATCGAGTCGAAGATCTTGAAGGCGATCAGCGGTTCCATCACGTTCAGTTGCAGTTGGCCGCCTTCAGCCGCGATGGTCAGGGCCAGGTCGTTGCCGATGATCTGGAACGCCACCTGGTTGACCGCTTCCGGGATCACCGGGTTGACCTTGCCGGGCATGATCGAGCTGCCTGGCTGGCGGGCCGGCAGGTTGATTTCGTTGATGCCGGTGCGTGGGCCGCTGGACAGCAGGCGCAGGTCGTTGCAGATCTTCGACAGCTTGACCGCGGTGCGCTTGAGCATGCCGGAGAACAGCACGAAGGCGCCCATGTCGGAGGTGGCTTCGATCAGGTCGGCGGCCGGGACCAGCGGCTGGCCGCTGATGGTTGCCAGGCGCTGTACGGCCAAGGCCTGGTAGCGCGGATCGGCGTTGATACCGGTGCCGATGGCGGTGCCGCCCAGGTTCACTTCGGTGAGCAGTTCAGGCGCCAGGGTTTTCAGGCGTGCCAGGTCTTCGCTCAGGGTGGTGGCGAAGGCGCGGAATTCCTGGCCGAGGGTCATCGGCACGGCGTCCTGCAGCTGGGTGCGGCCCATTTTCAGGACGTGGCTGAATTCTTCACCCTTGGCCGCGAACGCCTGGATCAGGCTGTCGAGGCTGGCCAGCAACGCGTCGTGACCCAGCAGCAGACCCAGGCGGATCGCGGTCGGGTAGGCGTCGTTGGTGGACTGCGCCATGTTCACGTCGTTGTTGGGGTGCAGGTATTGGTACTCGCCTTTCTGGTGGCCCATGGCCTCCAGCGCGATGTTGGCGATGACTTCGTTGGCATTCATGTTGGTCGACGTGCCGGCGCCGCCCTGGATCATGTCCACCACGAATTCTTCGTGGAAATCGCCGCGGATCAAACGTGCACAGGCTTCACTGATGGCTGCGTGCTTGGCTTCGCTGAGCTGGCCAAGTTCGCGGTTGGCGTCAGCGGCGGCCTGTTTGACCATTGCCAGGCCGACCACCAGCTTCGGGTAATGCGAGATCGGGACGCCGGAGAGACGGAAGTTGTTTACCGCTCGTAGGGTCTGGATGCCGTAATACGCTTGCGCCGGTACTTCGAGTACGCCAAGCAGGTCTTTTTCTGTGCGGAATGATGCAGCGGAGGACATGACGGAAATCATCTCGATATGGACCCGGTCTGTGCCGGAACGCTGTGGATCCTAGGCTCTGGGGAAAAATAGGGCCAATGCTGTTAAACACTGGCCTATGCATATTCGGCATAATGCCGGTGTGACGCCGACGATGCGGCGAACGTGTGACCTGTTTTGGTGCGTGTAGGGAGGCGTGATGAATCTTGAAAGCAAATGGCTTGAGGACTTCAGTGCCCTGGCCGCTACTCGCAGTTTTTCCCAGGCGGCCGAGCGGCGTTTCGTGACGCAGCCGGCGTTCAGCCGACGAATCCGCAGCCTTGAGGCGGCGCTGGGGCTGACCCTGGTCAACCGTTCACGTACGCCCGTCGAGCTGACGGCGGCGGGGCAGTTGTTCCTGGTGACGGCGCGTACGGTGGTGGAGCAACTGGGCGAAGTGCTGCGCCATTTGCATCACTTGGAAGGCGGGCAGGGCGAAGTCATCCAGGTGGCCGCCGCCCACTCCCTGGCGCTGGGCTTCTTCCCGCGCTGGATCGCGCAACTGCGCAACGAAGGGATGAACATCGCCACGCGCCTGGTGGCGACCAACGTCGGCGATGCGGTCCACGCCTTGCGCGAGGGCGGCTGCGATTTGATGCTGGCCTTCTACGACCCGGATTCGGCCATGCAGATGGACCCGGAAATCTTCCCATCGCTGCACTTGGGCCAGACCGAAATGCTCCCGGTGTGCGCCGCCGATGCCAACGGCAACCCGCTGTTCGACCTTGAAGGCGAGGCCAGCGTGCCGTTGCTGGCCTACAGCGCCGGGGCGTTCCTCGGGCGTTCGGTCAACCAGTTGCTGCGCCAGCGGGCGCTGCGTTTCACCACGATCTACGAAACGGCCATGGCCGACAGCCTGAAAAGCATGGCCCTGGAAGGCCTGGGCATCGCCTGGGTGCCGCATTTGAGTGTGCGCAACGAACTGGCCCGGGGCGAATTGGTGATTTGTGGCGGGGCGCAATGGCATGTCCCGCTGGAGATCCGTCTGTACCGCTGCGCCCTGGTGCGCAAGGCCAATGTGCGGTTGCTATGGCGCAAGCTTGAAGGCGGTGTGGCGCAGGGTGCTGTCGGATCCTGAAACCAACGCAGTCCCCTTTGTGGGAGCGGGCTTGCTCGCGAATGCGGTGTGTCAGCTCAGAAGGTGGCGACTGACACACCGCATTCGCGAGCAAGCCCGCTCCCACAGGGGATTTGTGGTGTTTCGACGCTGACCTGCGAGTCAATAAAACCGCCGCTTCAGCGCAAATGACAGATGGTCGGCGAAAGTGCGTTTAACGCACCATTTTCGGTATACTGCCCGGCCTTCGGTCGGTTCGCCCGGCCATCATTCGTACAACAAGCCACGCCGGTTTCCTGCGTGGCTTGTTGTTTTTTGACGCGCCTGCGGGCGCCCAGAGAGAAGAGGCACGACGATGAGTGCACTGGTTGGCGTGATCATGGGCTCCAAGTCCGATTGGTCCACCCTTAGCCACACCGCCGATATGCTGGAAAAGCTCGGCATCCCTTACGAGGTGAAAGTGGTCTCTGCCCACCGTACCCCGGACCTGCTGTTCCAGTACGCCGAAGAGGCCGAAGCGCGTGGCATCGAGGTGATCATCGCCGGTGCCGGTGGCGCGGCCCACCTGCCGGGCATGTGCGCGGCCAAGACCCACTTGCCGGTGCTGGGCGTGCCGGTCCAATCGTCGATGCTCTCGGGCGTTGATTCGTTGTTGTCGATCGTGCAGATGCCCGCCGGTATTCCGGTTGCGACCCTGGCCATCGGCAAGGCCGGCGCGATCAATGCGGCCCTGCTGTCGGCGAGCATCCTGGGCGCCAAGCATCCACAATTTCATACCGTGCTGAAAAAATTCCGCGCTGAGCAGACAGACAGCGTCCTGGACAATCCAGACCCACGCATTGCCTGAGGTTGTTGACGAATGAAGATCGGTGTAATCGGTGGCGGCCAGTTGGGTCGCATGTTGGCCCTGGCAGGTACGCCGCTGGGGATGAACTTCGCTTTCCTGGACCCGGCGCCGGACGCCTGTGCCGCGGCGCTGGGTGAACACCTGCGGGCCGACTACGGCGACCAGGATCACCTGCGCCAGTTGGCCGATGAAGTCGACCTGGTGACCTTCGAGTTCGAAAGCGTCCCGGCCGAAACCGTGGCCTTCCTGTCCCAGTTCGTGCCGGTCTACCCGAGCGCCGAAGCCTTGCGGATCGCCCGTGACCGCTGGTTCGAAAAGAACATGTTCAAGGACCTGGGCATCCCGACGCCGGCCTTCGCCGACATTCAGTCCCAGGCCGACCTGGACGCCGCCGTCGCGGCCATCGGCCTGCCCGCCGTGCTCAAGACCCGCACCCTGGGTTATGACGGCAAGGGCCAGAAAGTCCTGCGCAAGCCTGAAGACGTGGCCGGTACGTTCGCCGAGCTCGGCAGCGTGGCCTGCCTGTTGGAAGGCTTCGTGCCGTTCACTGGGGAAGTCTCGTTGATCGCCGTGCGTGCCCGCGACGGTGAAATCCGCTTCTACCCGCTGGTGCACAACACCCACAAGGAAGGCATCCTCAAGCTGTCCGTCGCCAGCACCGATCACCCGTTGCAGGCCTTGGCCGAAGACTATTCCAGCCGGGTGCTCAAGCAGCTCGACTATGTCGGCGTGATGGCGTTCGAGTTCTTTGAAGTGGACGGCGGCCTCAAGGCCAACGAAATCGCACCGCGGGTCCACAACTCCGGGCACTGGACCACCGAAGGCGCCGAGTGCAGCCAGTTCGAAAACCACCTGCGGGCGGTGGCTGGGCTGCCGCTGGGGTCGACCGCCAAGATCGGCGAAAGCGCGATGCTCAACTTTATCGGCAAGGTGCCGGACACCGAGAAAGTCCTGTCGATCGCCGACTGCCATCTGCATCACTATGGCAAGGCGTTCAAGGTCGGGCGCAAGGTCGGCCACGCCAACCTGCGCTGCGCTGATCGGGCCACGCTGGCCCAGCAGATCATCAAGGTCGAGACGCTGATCGCCGAGCAATAATCTGTCATACCGTTGGAACCATTCGTCGGCTAACCTCTCTCATGGCTAAGTGCCAAAACCTGATCGGGCTTTGGCTTAGCGACTCAATGAGAGGGGAATGCCATGGGAATCATCGGAACCATTTTTATCGGCTTGATCGTTGGCCTGCTGGCACGCTTCCTGAAACCGGGCGATGACAGCATGGGCTGGATCATGACCATCCTGCTCGGTATCGGCGGTTCGTTGGCAGCCACTTACGGCGGCCAGGCCCTGGGCATCTACCAGGCCGGCCAAGGCGCGGGTTTTATCGGGGCCCTGGTGGGCGCGATCGTGCTGCTGGTGATCTACGGCCTGATCAAAAGAAACTGACCCAAATGCATCAAGGCCCCCTCTGCGTCGCGAGCTGAGGGGGCTAGAATGCTCGGCGTTTCACTTTTCATTCATTGCCGAGCCCTTTCATGCGCCGTCTAGTATTGACCCTTCTTCTGCTGGGCAGCGGCCTGGCCCATGCCGCCGAGCTGCCGGAAACCGACTGGCTCGAACTGATGCCCAAGTCGGACCAGAAAGCCCTCGAGGCCATGCCCGACATCGACCACAACTCCCCGGAAGCCAACGGCACCTTCACCGAAAAAGGTGGCCTGAAGCAAAGCAAGGGCTTGCCGGCGGTGATGTATTCGACCAAGACCGTGGCGGCGATGAACGACAAGCACATCCGCATCGGCGGTTACCCGGTGCCGCTGGAAACCGACGCCAAGGGCCACAGCACGCTGTTCTTCCTGGTGCCCTACCCTGGCGCCTGCATCCACGTCCCGCCACCGCCGCCTAACCAACTGGTGCTGGTGCGTTACCCCAAGGGCCTGAAGCTGGATGACATCTACACGCCGCTCTGGGTGACGGGCACGCTGAAGATCGAAAAGGTCGACAACGATCTGGCGAGCGCGGCGTATGCGTTGGAGGCGGAGAAGGTGAGGGTGGTGCAGGAGGCGGATCTATAAGCTTGGCGCGGACCCTTGTGGGAGCGGGCTTGCTCGCGAAGGCGGTGTGTCAGTCGATATGTATGTTGGCTGACACACCGCCTTCGCGAGCAAGCCCGCTCCCACAGGTTTTTTGCAGTGGGATTTAGAGCGGTTTGCTGCGGATGTTCACACCCAGGGTATGGCTGGCGTCCGGCAACAACGTCACCACATCCTCCATCACATTCGCCGTCTCGATGCACAGCATGCGCTGCCAGCCATCGTCGGCCATGTCGCTGAAGGCCTTGGCGCGTTCGATCCAGGGGTTCCAGATCACCGCCGAGCGCGAACCGCTGCTGGTCAGCTCGATCCGTCGTTGCCACTGCGGATCAACGATGCTCAGCGTCGGCGGGGTGTCGAGGTAGATACGGTCGGTCTCGCCGGTGAAATGCAGGTCGCCGGCCTGGGTGTGGGTGTTCCAGTCGTCGAGGGTCTCGATGTAGTTCAAGCCATCGACGCCTTCGACCTGCACGTTGCGCACGTCGCTCACGGCGAAGTAGCTGTGCAGCGCCTGGCTGAGGCTGACGGTTTCGCTGCCACGGTTATGGCTGGTGAGGCGGATGTGCAGTTGCGCGTCCATCACGATGGCCAGCGTCAGGTCGACCTGATGAGGCCAGCCCGCAAGGCCGTTTTCGGGATAAGGCAGCATGAATTCGATTTTCAGGCTTTCGCCTTCGGCCTCGATGCCCTTCAGTTCCCAATCCATCGCCCGCACCAGGCCATGGGCGGTGGCCGGGTCATTGCTCACGCGCATGGCCTGCACGCTGTCGGGGTTGCGCGTCAGGTTGCCGAACCACGGCCAGCACACCGGCACGCCCGCGCGGATGCTCTTGCCGGCCTTGAATGTGGCCTGGTCGTTGAGCCAGATCAGTGGCGGCTGGCCGTCCACTTGATAACTGAGGATGTGCGCGCCTTGCTGGGCCACCAGCAACTCGGCCTGACCGTGGCGGATGCGCCAGGCGTTCAGTTCATCCAGTTTGACCGCGTCGACGTTGGGCGTAGGCATTTTGCAAATCTCGTTCGGTGACAGGGACTGCAATGGACCGCAAAACGGTCGCCGTGTTTAACGGGCGCGCGGCGGAACCGAGCGGGTACGACCGCTGCCGTCGATGGCGACGAAGACGAATACCGCCTCGGTCACCTTGCGCCATTCACTGGACAGCGGGTCGTCGCTCCAGACCTCGACCATCATCTGGATCGAGCTGCGGCCGATTTCCAGCGCCTGGGTATAGAAGGACAACTGCGCGCCCACCGCCACCGGCACCAGGAACGCCATGCGATCGATCGCCACGGTGGCCACGCGTCCGCCGGCCACTTTGCTGGCCATGGCGGTGCCGGCCAAGTCCATCTGGGACACCAGCCAGCCGCCGAAAATATCGCCGAAGCCGTTGGTCTCCCGTGGGAGCGCGGTGATTTGCAGGGCCAGGTCGCCTTGCGGGATGGGATCTTCTTGTTCGAGCTCTATCATGCCGGGGGTGCCTCTGACCCGTAACGCTGTCTGGTACTTCAGGTGAATAGCCGTCTTCGTAAAAAACGATTCAGCCCGAACATACTGCGTTCGTCACGTTTTTCGTAAAGGCGTGCCAAAGGGAAACTCTGCGAAACCGGCTGATCTTGTACTACATCACCAACGACGTTTTCGCACAGCAACCCCTTACAGAGTATTGCAAGGTTGCGAGTATATCGGGCGATAGACGTCGAGACGACCACTCGGTTCTGATTTCGACTGTCAAATACGCGCCTCTATGTGCTTTTTCGAACAATTTGCTATCGTGCCGAACCTGCCCAGGCCCCAACCCGAGTTGCCAGGGTTGCAGAACCGACTATAAGAGAAGCCCTTGCCATGACCACTGCGCCTTCGAGCACGGCGACGCCCGCACAACCGGCACGTCCATTGACCCGCAACGATTACAAGACCCTGTCGCTTTCAGCCCTGGGCGGTGCGCTGGAGTTCTACGATTTCATCATTTTCGTGTTCTTTGCCACCGTGGTCGGCAAATTGTTTTTCCCGGCCGAAATGCCCGAGTGGCTGCGCCTGATGCAGACGTTCGGTATTTTTGCCGCCGGTTACCTGGCCCGGCCGCTGGGCGGGATCATCATGGCCCACTTCGGCGACCTGCTGGGGCGCAAGAAAATGTTCACCCTGAGCATCTTCATGATGGCCGTTCCGACCCTGATCATGGGGCTGTTGCCGACTTATGCACAGATCGGCATGTGGGCACCGATCCTGTTGTTGCTGATGCGGGTGATCCAAGGCGCGGCCATCGGCGGGGAAGTGCCGGGCGCCTGGGTCTTCGTTTCCGAACACGTTCCGGCGCGCCACATCGGCTATGCCTGTGGCACGCTGACCTGCGGCCTGACGGCGGGGATCCTGTTGGGGTCGCTGGTGGCAACGGCGATCAACAGCATTTATACACCGGTGGAAGTGGCCGATTACGCCTGGCGGATCCCGTTCCTGCTGGGTGGCGTGTTCGGGCTGTTTTCGGTGTACTTGCGCCGCTGGCTGCACGAAACCCCGGTGTTCGCCGAACTGCAACTGCGCAAGGCCCTGGCCGAGGAAGTGCCGCTGCGGGCCGTGCTGCGTGATCATCGCGGCGCCATCGCCATTTCCATGCTGCTGACCTGGCTGCTGTCGGCTGGCGTCATCGTGGTCATCCTGATGACACCGACCGTGCTGCAGACGGTGTACCACTTCAGCCCGACCGTCGCGCTGCAGGCCAACAGTCTGGCGATCGTGTTCCTGAGCTTGGGTTGCATTGGTGCGGGTGTGCTGGCCGACCGTTTTGGTGCCGGCCGGGTGTTTGTCTTCGGCAGTGGTTTGCTGTTGATCACCTTCTGGACGTTCTATCACTGCCTGTTCGACCACCCCGAGTGGCTGTTCCCGCTGTATGCCCTGAGTGGCTTGCTGGTAGGCACCATCGGCGCGGTGCCTTATGTCATGGTCAACGCCTTCCCGGCCGTGGTGCGCTTCAGCGGCCTGTCGTTTTCCTACAACTTGGCCTACGCGATTTTTGGCGGGTTGACGCCGATGATCGTGACCCTGTTGCTGAAAGAGAGCTCGATGGGGCCGGCATATTATGTGGCGGCCATCTGTGGGATCGGGATTGTGGTGGGCGGGTATCTCTGGAAGCAGGGGCGCTAGGCGGCGCTGCCCACCTAAGGCGGGTGTGTTCATTGTGGCGAGGGAGCTTGCTCCCGCTGGATTGCGCAGCGACACCCCGTTTTTGTGAGTGCTGCGCACTCAAGCGGGAGCAAGCTCCCTCGCCACAAGAATCATCCTGCAAAACTCAATGCTGGCCTTTCATCCAATTGTCATATTTCAGCCATAGAGTGTTCATACGGCTTACCGATACTTTGCCGACTTAACACACCCTATCTGCTAGGAGTAAGGCATGAAACTGAAGCGTTTGATGGCGGCAATGACGTTTGTCGCTGCTGGCGTTGCGACTGCCAACGCGGTTGCCGCTGTTGACCCTGCGATCCCGAGCTACACCAAGACCACTGGTGTATCGGGCAACCTCTCCAGCGTCGGCTCCGATACCCTGGCCAACCTGATGACCTTGTGGGCCGAGAACTACAAGAAAGAATACCCGAACGTAAACATCCAGATTCAGGCCGCCGGTTCCTCCACCGCGCCACCCGCACTCACCGAAGGCACCGCCAACCTGGGCCCGATGAGCCGCAAGATGAAGGACAACGAGCTGCAGGCCTTCGAAACCAAATACGGCTACAAGCCAACCGCTATCCCGGTAGCCGTGGACGCCCTGGCCGTATTCGTGCACAAGGACAACCCGATCAAGCACCTGACCATGGCTCAGGTCGATGCGATCTTCTCCTCGACTCGCCTGTGCGGCGCCAAGGCTGACGTCAAGACCTGGGGCGACCTGGGCGTGACCGGCGACCTGGCCAACAAGCCGGTCCAGCTGTTCGGTCGTAACTCAGTATCCGGCACCTACGGCTACTTCAAGGAAGAAGCCCTGTGCAAAGGCGACTACAAGCCAAACGTCAACGAACAGCCAGGTTCGGCTTCGGTCGTGCAGTCGATCAGCAGCTCGCTTAACGGCATCGGCTACTCGGGTATCGGCTACAAGACCGCCAGCGTGAAAACCGTTGCCCTGGCCAAGAAAGAAGGCGGCGAGTTCGTCGAGGACACCGAAGAAAACGCCCTGAACGGCAAGTATCCGCTGTCGCGTTTCCTCTACGTGTACGTCAACAAGGCGCCGAACAAGCCTCTGGCCCCGCTGGAAGCCGAGTTCGTGAAGCTGATCCTGTCCAAGCAAGGCCAGGAAGTCGTCGTCAAGGACGGTTACATCCCGGTACCTGCCAAAGTCGCCGCCAAGGCACTGGCTGACCTGGGTCTGCAAGAAGGCGGCAACGTCGCCAAGCAGTAACACCTGAGCCTGGGCCAACGCCCGGGCTGCGGTGGGAGTGGACACCACTGCCACCGCCCAATTTTCCCATCCGCTGCCGCTTCTAGCTGGCGGCGGATTTGTTGCGTCACTTCACTGTCATCTTTCTGTCATACAGGATCGCTAGGGTGTGCGCATGAATGATCTGGCCAACTCCACAATGACTACGACTTCCCCTCCCAAGCGCATTGACTTCAATACGCCTGAGCTGCAACGCAAGCGCCGCATCCGCGCGCTCAAGGATCGCCTGACGCGCTGGTATGTGCTGGTCGGCGGTCTCGCCGTCCTGGCAGCCATCACGCTGATTTTCTTTTTCCTGGCCTACGTGGTGCTGCCCCTGTTCCAGGGCGCGGACCTGACCGCCAAGGATTCGATCACCCCGGCCTGGATGCAAGACGCCGGCAAACCGCTGATGATCGCCATCGAAGAACAGAACCAAGTGGCCATGCGCGTTTCCGACAAGGGCCAGGCACTGTTCTACGAACTCGACAGCGGCGCCGAACTGCGCCGTGTCGACCTGCCGGTTCCTGCCGGTGCCACTGTGGTCTCCATCGCGGAAGACCAGCCCGGCAGCCCACTGGTGGCGATCGGTCTGTCCAACGGTCAGGCCCTGGTGTTCCGCCACACCTATAAAGTCAGCTATCCCGACGGCAAGAAAACCATTTCGCCCGCCATCGAATACCCTTACGGCGAGGCGCCGATAGCGTTGAACGAGCAGGGCGCGCCTTTGGAGCACGTCAGCCTCAACGCCACCGATTCGACTCTGTTGCTGGCCGGCTCCAGCGGCGCCCAGCTGTATGTACTGTCGCTTACCAGCGAAGAAAACATGATGACCGGTGAAGTCACCAGCGAGCAGACGCGTATCGATCTGCCGCAGATGACCGAGCCGGTGAAGAACATCTTTGTCGACCCGCGCCAGCAATGGTTGTACGTGGTCAACGGTCGCGCCCAGGCCGATGTGTTCAGCCTGCGGGACAAGAGCCTCAACGGTCGCTATAAACTGCTGGAGAACGGCGAGGCCCAAGTCACCGCCGCCGCCCAGTTGGTCGGCGGGATCTCGCTGATCATCGGCGACTCCAAGGGCGGCCTGGCCCAGTGGTTCATGGCTCGCGACCCGGACGGCGAGCTGCGCTTCAAACAGATTCGTTCCTTCCAGATGGGCAGCGCGCCCATCGTCGAGATCAGCGCCGAAGAACGTCGCAAAGGTTTCGTGGCACTCGACACCGCCGGCAAGCTGGGCGTGTTCCACAGCACCGCCCACCGCACCCTGCTGGTGGACCAAGTGGTGGATGGCCAAGGCTTGTTCGGCCTGTCGCCACGGGCCAACCGCCTGATCGTCGAGCAGGGCGGCAAGCTGCAACCGTTGACACTGGACAACCCGCACCCGGAAGTGTCCTGGAGCGCGTTGTGGAGCAAGGTCTGGTACGAAAACTACGACGAACCTAAATACGTCTGGCAATCGACCGCCGCCAACACCGACTTCGAACCCAAGCTGAGCCTTTCGCCGCTGACCTTCGGTACCCTGAAAGCGGCGTTCTACGCGATGCTCCTGGCCGCGCCGCTGGCGGTGGCCGCGGCGATCTACACCGCCTACTTCATGGCCCCGGGCATGCGTCGCAAGGTCAAGCCGGTGATCGAGCTGATGGAAGCGATGCCGACGGTGATCCTCGGTTTCTTCGCCGGCCTGTTCCTGGCGCCGTACGTCGAAGGGCACCTGCCGGGCATCTTCAGTCTGCTGATGTTGCTGCCCATCGGCATCCTGGTCGCCGGTTTCACCTTCAGTCGCCTGCCGGAATCCATTCGCTTGCGAGTGCCGGACGGTTGGGAAAGCGCCCTCTTGATCCCGGTGATCCTGTTCGTGGGCTGGCTCTCGCTGTACATGAGCCCGTACATGGAAACCTGGTTCTTCGGCGGCGACATGCGCATGTGGATCTCCCATGACCTGGGCATCACCTACGACCAGCGCAACGCTTTGGTGGTCGGCCTGGCGATGGGCTTCGCGGTGATCCCGAACATCTACTCCATCGCCGAAGACGCCGTCTTCAGCGTGCCGCGCGGCCTGACCCTGGGCTCCCTGGCCCTCGGTGCCACGCCATGGCAGACCATGACTCGCGTGGTGATCCTCACCGCCAGCCCGGGCATTTTCTCGGCGTTGATGATCGGCATGGGCCGTGCAGTGGGCGAGACCATGATCGTGTTGATGGCCACCGGTAACACGCCGGTCATGGAAATGAACCTGTTCGAAGGCCTGCGCACCTTGGCGGCCAACGTGGCGGTGGAGATGCCGGAATCCGAAGTCGGCGGCAGCCATTACCGCGTGCTGTTCCTGTCGGCCCTGGTGCTGCTGTTGTTCACCTTCGTCATGAACACCCTCGCCGAGCTGATCCGTCAGCGTCTGCGCAAGAAATATTCGTCGCTTTAAGAAAGGTAGAAGTCTGTGAAACAGAACTCCCTGAAAGGATGGTTCAAGAGCGGCGCCCCCGGCGTCTGGATCAGCGGTGGCGCAGTGTCCATCGCGGTCATCATGACCATTGGCCTGCTGGCGGTGATCGCCGTGCGCGGCCTGGGCCACTTCTGGCCGGCGGACCTGATCCACGCCAGCTACAACGTACCGGGCTTGCCTGCGCACCTGGTGGTCGGCGAAGTCGTACAGAAAGAAGAAGTGCCTCGTGAGCGCCTGAAAAGCGCCGGCCTGCCGGTGCCGGACGAAGGCCCCGAGTTCATGACCCGCGAACTGATCAAGGTCGGCAACCGCGACCTGAACGGCACCGACTTCACCTGGATCGTCGGCGATTGGCTGACCAACCAGACGACGCCGCCGGAACTGATGGCCATCGAGCGTCGTGAGTGGGGCAATTTCTACGGCTACCTGGTCAACGTCAAGGAAGGCGGCAAGGTCATCGCCGAAGGCGAGGCCGCCTGGCCGCAACTGCAGGCTCGGGTACAGCGCGTCAACCAGTTGGCCGCCGAGCTCAAGACCCTGGAAAAAGTCGACATCGGCGCCATCAACGCCGGCCTGGAGCGTATCCGCCTGCACGGTCGTAAATTGGAACTGGACGGCAAGCTCGACGCCGCCGCCCAGGCCGACCTGGAAAGCGAACGCGCCGAACTCAACGCCCGCTACAAGGACATCGAAGCGCGCCTGGCCGACCTGCATGCGCAGTTCAACCGCGACAGCCTGACGGCCCGCGATGCCAACGGCAAGGAAGTGGAAATCGAAATCGGCAAAGTGGTGCACGCCTACCAGCCAAACGGCATGGGCACGTTCACCAAGATGGGTTTCTATTTCAGCAAGGTCTGGGAATTCCTCAGCGACGACCCGCGTGAAGCCAACACCGAAGGTGGCATCTTCCCGGCGATTTTCGGCACCGTGATGATGACCCTGATCATGGCGATGATCGTCACGCCGTTCGGCGTGCTGGCAGCTGTCTACCTGCGTGAATATGCCCGCCAAGGCACGATGACCCGCTTGATCCGCATCGCGGTGAACAACCTCGCCGGCGTTCCGGCCATTGTCTACGGTGTGTTCGGCCTGGGTTTCTTCGTCTATGTGCTGGGTGGTTCGGTCGACCGTTTGTTCTTCCCCGAAGCCTTGCCGGCGCCGACCTTCGGCACCCCGGGCCTGCTCTGGGCGTCCCTGACCCTGGCGCTGCTGGCGGTGCCGGTGGTGATCGTGGCCACTGAAGAAGGCCTGGCGCGGATCCCGCGCACCGTGCGCGAAGGCTCCCTGGCCCTCGGCGCGACCAAGGCCGAGACCTTGTGGAAAATCGTCCTGCCGATGGCGAGCCCGGCGATGATGACCGGGATGATCCTTGCCGTGGCCCGTGCCGCCGGTGAAGTGGCACCGTTGATGCTGGTGGGCGTGGTGAAGCTGGCCCCGTCGCTGCCGCTGGACGGTAACTACCCGTACCTGCACCTGGACCAGAAGATCATGCACCTGGGCTTCCATATCTATGACGTCGGCTTCCAGAGCCCGAACGTCGAGGCAGCGCGGCCGTTGGTCTACGCCACGGCACTGCTGCTGGTGCTGGTGATCGCCACCCTCAACCTGTCGGCGGTGTGGATCCGTAACCACCTGCGCGAAAAATACAAAGCACTGGATAGTTGATTTTCATGTGGGAGCGGGCTTGCTCGCGAAGACGGCGGCACATCCAAAAGAGATGCAAGCTGAGACACCGCTTTCGCGAGCAAGCCCGCTCCCACAAATACACAGATTGGCGTGGCCACTCGGGTGGCCAACCAAACCGAATTTGTTAGCACAGGGAGCCTCCCATGCAACACGAAGCACATACACACGGCATCAACATGTCGGCCCTGGGCCGCGACAAGCAGAGCCTGGACCTGGCCCAGGAAACCGTCGCCATCGAAGTGCCCGGCCTGAACCTGTTCTACGGCGAGAAACAGGCGCTGTACGACGTCAGCCTGAATATCCCGAAACAGCGCGTCACCGCGTTCATCGGCCCGTCGGGTTGCGGCAAGTCGACCTTGCTGCGCACCTTCAACCGCATGAACGATCTGGTGGACGGCTGCCGCGTCGAAGGTGAAATCAACCTCTACGGCAACAACATCTACCGCAAGGGCGAAGACGTGGCCGAGCTGCGTCGTCGCGTCGGCATGGTGTTCCAGAAGCCTAACCCGTTTCCGAAAACCATCTACGAGAACGTGGTCTACGGCCTGCGCATCCAGGGCATCAACAAAAAGCGCGTCCTCGACGAAGCCGTGGAATGGGCCCTCAAGGGCGCGGCACTGTGGGATGAGGTCAAGGACCGTCTGCATGAGTCGGCCCTGGGCCTGTCCGGTGGTCAGCAGCAGCGCCTGGTGATCGCCCGTACCATCGCCGTGGAGCCGGAAGTGCTGCTGCTCGACGAACCCTGCTCGGCCCTGGACCCGATCTCGACGCTGAAAGTCGAAGAGCTGATCTACGAGCTCAAGTCCAAGTTCACCATCGTCATCGTGACCCACAACATGCAGCAGGCGGCGCGGGTGTCCGACTACACCGCGTTCATGTACATGGGCAAACTGGTGGAATTTGGCGATACCGATACGCTGTTCACCAATCCGGCCAAGAAACAGACCGAAGACTACATCACGGGTCGCTACGGCTAGCCGTAGAGCCGCCAGCGTCAAGCTGCAAGCGGCAAGTAAAAGCGAACCGAGTAACGACACACATCAGCTTGCAGCTTGTAGCTTGCAGCTCACAGCTTTTGCGGAGCAAAACCATGATTTCGAAGGAAGGCCTTACTCACCACATTTCCGCACAGTTCAATGCCGAGCTTGAGGAAGTGCGCAGTCACTTGCTGGCCATGGGCGGGCTGGTGGAAAAGCAGGTCAACGACGCGGTGACCGCGCTGATCGAGGCCGACTCCGGCCTGGCCCAGCAGGTGCGCGAAATCGATGACCAGATCAACCAGATGGAACGCAACATCGACGAAGAGTGCCTGCGTATCCTGGCCCGTCGCCAGCCGGCTGCGTCCGACCTGCGGCTGATCATCAGCATCTCCAAGTCGGTCATCGACCTTGAGCGGATCGGCGACGAAGCCACCAAGATCGCTCGTCGCGCCATCCAGTTGTGCGAAGAAGGCGAAGCGCCGCGTGGTTACGTCGAGGTTCGCCACATTGGCGACCAGGTGCGCAACATGGTTCGCGACGCGCTGGATGCCTTTGCCCGCTTCGACGCCGACCTGGCGTTGTCGGTGGCCCAGTACGACAAGATCATCGATCGCGAATACAAGACCGCCCTGCGCGAGCTGGCGACCTACATGATGGAAGACCCGCGTTCCATCTCCCGGGTGTTGAGCATTATCTGGGTGCTGCGTTCCTTGGAGCGTATCGGCGATCATGCGCGCAACATCTCGGAACTTGTCATCTACCTGGTGCGCGGCACCGATGTGCGCCATATGGGGCTCAAGCGCATGAAGGAAGAAGTTGAGGGCACCCTGTCCGAAACCGCTAATGTTCCGAGCGCAACTGACGATAAGTAAGATTGCCAAGAAAAGCGCCCGGCCTTCTGGTCGGGCTTTTTTTTGGATTTTTTTTCATCGAAAGCAGCACCCCGCGAACGAAAAGTCCCGGCGTGACTGAAGGTTTTTTGGCAATGTGCCATCAGTAAAAGCGGTATGCTTGCCGGGATTTTTTAGAGGTGTATCTGGATGAGTAAGGTCAGTGTGTTGGTCGTGGACGATGCTTCGTTCATTCGTGACCTGGTGAAGAAGTGCCTGCGCAACTACTTCCCGGGCGTGCGTATCGAAGACGCGGTGAACGGCAAGAAAGCCCAGGCCCTGCTGGCTCGCGAGGCGTTCGACCTGGTGCTGTGCGATTGGGAAATGCCGGAAATGTCCGGCCTGGAACTGCTGACCTGGTGCCGCCAGCAGGACAATCTCAAGGGCATGCCGTTCGTGATGGTGACCAGCCGCGGCGACAAGGAAAACGTGGTACAGGCGATCCAGGCCGGCGTTTCCGGCTATGTCAGCAAGCCGTTCACCAACGAGCAGTTGCTGACCAAGGTCAAGCAGGCCCTGCACAAGGTCGGCAAGCTCGACACGCTGATGAACAGCGCTCCGACCAAGATGAACTCGGCGTTCGGCAATGACTCCCTCAGCGCCCTGACGGGCGGCAAGGCTCCGGTGGCGGCGGTTGCGTCGGCGCCAGCGGTAAATCCGTTTGCCAAACCGGCTGCCGCTCCCGCCGCTGCTGCTCCGGCTCGTGGTTTGCTCAACAGCCCACCGGTCAAGGCACCGGTAGCCGCCGCTTCGACGGCCAATCGCGGCCAAGGCCAGTTGCGCCTGTCCAGTGGCACCCAGCAATGCGTGATCAAGGCCCTGAGCCTCAAGGAAGCGCTGCTGGTGGTCAAACGCTCCGACACCCTGCCGCAAGTACTCGAAGGCGCGGTGCTGGACATGGAACAGGGCGACAACGCCGAAACCGCGCGTCTCAACGGCTATTTGCACGCCATCGTCGCCCATGAGCAGACGCCCGACAGCGAATGGCTGCAACTGACGTTCCGCTTCGTCGACAAAGACCCGCAGAAGCTCGACTACATCTCCCGCCTGATCGCCCGCGGCACGGCGCAGAAGCACTTCGTACCGGGCGCTTGATTCGGCGCCTTTGAGTCCGCTATCGCGAGCAGGCTCGCTCCCACAGTGATCTCAGGTGTTCACAAAATTTGTGTCCACAGCAGATCCCCCTGTGGGAGCGAGCCTGCTCGCGATAGGGCCATCAACCTTAACAACAATCACTGATCCAATTTTGAAACATCCGTCGACTACGCTGGTCCATCCCAGCTGCTAGGCTGCTGTACAGGCCTTCATTTATCGACAGAATTCTTGCCCATGCTCGTGCCGTTGCTGTTCGCCTGTGGTCTCGTCCTGGCCGCCACCCCGGCCATGGCCATGACCATCTACAAATCCACCGATGCCAATGGCGTGGTGTCCTATAGCGACCGTCCCAGCAAGGGCGCCCAGGTGTTCGTGTTCCGCGACCGCATGGTCGAACGCCTGGAGCGCCAGGTGTTTCTCGATATCAAGAAGCAGAATGGCGCGGACGCGGTGTTCGTGCGCAACGATTTGTACGCGCCGGTGGAGATCGAGTTGAGTTTCGCCGGGCTGCGCAATGTCAGCGGGGCGCCGAGCCGGCCGATTCGTCGGGTGCTGCCGGCACGCAGCAACCTGCGCCTGGCGCTGCTGACGGCTACCCGGCCCGGCCGGCCGCTGGTGTATACCCCAAGGTTCGAATATTCCCTGGGCGACCCTGCAGGCGCCGCCGAGGCCTATCGATACCCGCTGCCTTGGCGCGGCGGGCCATTCCGGCTGAGCCAAGGCGCCAACGGCCAATACAGCCATTACGGCCCGAAGAACCGCTACGCCATGGACATCGCCATGCCCGTCGGCACGCCGATCACCGCCGCGCGGGGAGGCGTGGTGATCAAGACCGAAAACGAACAGACCGGCCGCGGGGACGACCCAGCGGGCAACTTCGTGCGGGTGCTGCACGACGACGGCACCATGGGCGTCTACCTGCACCTGCAGAAAGGTTCGGTGAGCGTACGGGAAGGGCAGCGGGTCGCGGTGGGCACGCCGTTGGCGTTGTCGGGCAATACCGGCAACAGTTCAGGCCCGCACCTGCATTTCGTGGTGCAGCGCAATACCGGGTTGGGGCTGGTGTCGATCCCCTACCAGTTCAATCAACCGGTGGGCGACTTGCCCAACTTTGCGTTGGGCAAGCAGTAGCGCTTTAGATTCGGGAGGCTTTTTGTGGCGAGGGAGCTTGCTCCCGCTCGGCTGCGAAGCAGTCGTCGCTTTTGGGGCCGCTTCGCGACCCAGCGGGAGCAAGCTCCCTCGCCACAGCGGGTTATGCCTTCAACTTGCGGGAAGTTTGATGCTCAATCGAGCATCAACACCTTCGCCAGGATGATCTTCGGCCCTTTCATCTTCTTGATGATGATCCGCAGGCCTTCGACTTCCAGCACCTCTTCCTCTTCCGGCACGCGCTTGAGGGTTTCATAGACCAGCCCGGCCAGGGTTTCGGCTTCGATGTGGTCCAGGTCGATCCCCAGCAGGCGCTCGACCTTGAACAGCGGCGTGTCGCCACGTACCAGCAGCTTGCCCGGCTGGTAGGCCAGGATCCCGCGTTCGGCCTTGCGGTGTTCGTCCTGGATGTCACCTACCAGCACTTCCAACACGTCTTCCATGGTCAGGTAGCCGATGATGTTGCCGTCGGCTTCCTCGACCACGGCGAAGTGCGAGCCGCCCTTGCGGAACTGCTCCAGCAACTGCGACAGCGGCATGTGCCGCGACACGCGCTCCAGCGGCCGGGTCAGTTCGGCCAGGTTGAACGATTCGGGGATGTGGTCCAGGGCCGCCAGTTCCAGCAGCAGGTCCTTGATGTGCAGCAGGCCGACGAACTCCTGGCGCTCGCTGTCGTAAACCGGATAACGGCTGAACTTGTGGCGACGGAACATCGCCAGGATTTCCTTGAGGGGCGCGTTGAACTCCAGCGTCACCAGGTCTTCCCGGGAATTGGCCCAGTCCACCACTTCCAGCTCGCCCATTTCCACGGCCGAGGCCAGCACGCGCATGCCTTGGTCGCTCGGGTCCTGGCCCCGGCTGGAGTGCAGGATCAGCTTCAGTTCTTCGCGGCTGTAATGGTGTTCGTGATGGGGCCCGGGCTCGCCTTGGCCGGCGATGCGCAAGATGGCGTTGGCGCTGGCGTTGAGCAGGTAGATCGCCGGATACATGGCCCAGTAGAACAGGTACAGCGGCACGGCGGTCCACAACGACAGCAGCTCGGGTTTGCGGATGGCCCAGGATTTGGGCGCCAGTTCACCGACCACGATGTGCAGGTACGAAATGATGAAGAACGCGGTGAAGAACGACACGCCTTTGATCACTTCCGGCGACTGCACGCCAATCGCGCCCAGCAACGGCTCGAGGATGTGGGCAAACGCTGGCTCACCGACCCAGCCCAGGCCCAGGGACGCCAGGGTGATACCCAGCTGGCATGCCGACAGGTAAGCGTCGAGCTGGCTGTGGACGGTGCGCAGGATATGCCCGCGCCAGCCGTTTTGCTCGGCGATGGCCTCGACCCGGGTCGAACGCAGCTTGACCATGGCGAATTCGGCCGCAACGAAAAATCCGTTGAGCAGCACCAGGATCAGAGCAAAAAGAATCATGCCGAATTCGGCGAAGAGTGTGACGAGGGACAAGCCAGGGGAAGGGTCCATGATGGGGTTTTGCGGGTTCCGAATAGTCGTAGGAATTGAAAATGAGCGCCTGAAAAGGCAGGCGCAAGTCAGTCAATGTAGCGGCTGACTCGGCGATTGCCTAGGGGGCGCTTTCAATCAGCGGGGCGAGCGAGGCGTGTGCGAACCACTTGGGCCGGGGCGAAATGACAGGTAAACGTGCTGCCATGGCCGGGCACGCTGCTGATCTCCATGCGGGCGCGATGGCGCAGCAGGACGTGTTTGACAATGGCCAGGCCCAGCCCGGTGCCACCGGTATTGGAGTTGCGGCTGGAGTCGACGCGGTAGAAACGTTCGGTCAGGCGCGGCAGGTGCTTGCTGTCGATGCCGATGCCCGAATCGCGCACGCTCAGGTGCGCGCCTTGCTCGTCGCCCCACCAGCGCACATGGATGCGGCCCTGCTCCGGCGTGTACTTGACCGCGTTGAACACCAGGTTGGAAAACGCGCTGCGCAGTTCCGCCTCGCTGCCTTTGAGCTGCACGGCCGGGTCGGCTTCCAGGGTGATGGTCTGCTGCTTGGAACCGGACAGTTCCTGGGCATCTTCGACAATGATTTGCAGCAGGTCGTCGATCGGCACCGGCTGGTTGTCCGACGGGTAATCGGTGGCTTCCAGCTTCGCCAGCAACAACAAGTCGTTGAGCAGGGTCTGCATGCGCCCGCTTTGCTGGTGCATCTGCTGCAAGGCCCGGCTCCAGCGCGGGTTCACCTCCTCGACGTTGTCGAGCAGGGTCTCCAGGTAGCCGCAGATCACCGTCAAGGGCGTGCGCAATTCGTGGGAAACGTTGGCGATGAAATCCTTGCGCATCTGTTCCAACTGATGGATACGCGTGACGTCGCGCACCAGCATCAAGTGCTCGTTGTTGCCGTAGCGGGTGATGTACAGCTGGATACGCAACCGGTCATTGGTGGGCGAAGGGATCTCCAGCGGCTCGGCGTAATTGGCTTGCTCGAAATACTCCTTGAAGCGCGGATGGCGCACCAGATTGGTCACCGGTTGGCCGCTGTCCTGGGGTGTCTTGAGGCCCAACAGGGTCTCGGCAGCGCGGTTCCACCATTCCAGGTTGCCTTCGCTGTCGAGCATGATCACCGCGTCTTTCAGCGCGGCGGTGGATTCCTGGACCCGGTCGATTACCGCCTGCAGGCGCCCGCGAACGCGCTGGTCACGCCGTTGCAGGTGGTAGATGCTGTCGAACACCTCACCCCATAAGCCATAGCCGTCGGGCGGGGCTTCGTCGGGTTGATGCAGGCGCAGCCATTCATGCAGGCGCAGCAATTGCTTGAGTGTCCAGGCCAGGTAAAGCCCCAGGCCCGCGGCCAGGCTCCAGCCGTAATAACCGCTGATCAGGCCGATCAGCAAACAGCCAGTCACCAGCAACAACATGTGGCGAATCAGGGTGCCATGCCAGTTTTGATTCACGGAAAATCCTTGGGAGAAAAGCAGCTCCAAGCTTCAAGCGGCAAGCGAAGAGCTACGCGGCTTTGACTTGCCGCTAGTAGCTGAACGCTTGCAGCTGCTCTCAAGCCTTTGTCGAAAAACGATAACCGGTGCCGCGCACGGTTTGTACCAGATTTTCATAGGCATCGCCGAGGGCCTTGCGCAGGCGTCGGATGTGCACGTCCACGGTGCGCTCCTCGACGTAGACGTTGCCGCCCCAGACCTGGTCCAACAGTTGGCCGCGGGTGTAGGCACGTTCCTGGTGAGTCATGAAGAATTGCAGCAGACGGTATTCGGTCGGGCCCATCTCGGCGGGTTTGCCGTCGATGGTCACGCGGTGGCTGATCGGGTCGAGCAGCAGGCCACCGACTTCAATCGGCGCTTCGCCATCGGTCGGTCCGGCGCGTCGCAGCACGGCCTTCAGGCGCGCCACCAGCTCCCGTGGGGAGAACGGCTTGGTGATGTAGTCGTCGGCGCCGACTTCCAGGCCTTGGATCTTGTTGTCCTCTTCGCCCTTGGCGGTGAGCATGATGATCGGAATATCACCGGTCAGCTCGTCGCGCTTGAGCCGTCGCGCCAGTTCGATGCCTGACGTGCCGGGCAGCATCCAGTCCAGCAGGATCAGGTCGGGCTTGCGGTCGACGATGATGGCATGGGCCTGTTGAGAGTTTTCTGCTTCCATGCAGTCATAGCCGGCCATCTCCAACGCAACGGCGATCATCTCGCGGATGGGCGCCTCGTCGTCGACGATCAGAATGCTCCTGCCAACCATGGGGTAATCCTCTTGTCATTTAACTGTCTTGCGCCGCATTAGATAACGGAATTATTGCAGTCGTGTGACAGTTATTTCGTCCTGCGGCAAGGGAGGGGATCCTGGACTACGCTTTTCAGTCCGAATCCTGACAACTACAAAGGAAGGTTTCCATGAAACAAATGACTGTTTCTTTCAAAGCCCTGCTGATGGCAGCTGCTCTGGCCCTGCCTGGGGTTGCGATGGCTGCCGATCCTGCAATGGAGAAGGATGGCATGTTCACCGACCATAAGGGCATGACCCTTTACACCTTCGCCAAAGACTCGGCTGGTAAGTCGGCATGCAATGACAAATGTGCGACTAACTGGCCACCGCTGATGGCTGAGGCGGGTGATAAATCCATGGGCGACTGGACCGTAATCAAGCGCGATGATGGCTCAATGCAGTGGGCCTATCAGGGCATGCCGCTGTACACCTTCGTGATGGACAAGAAGGCCGGAGACATGACCGGCGACGGCAAAATGGACGGCGCCTGGAAAGTGGCCAAGGCTAAGTAACGCGTCCCGCTGAGACGCTTTTTTGTGGCGAGGGAGCTTGCTCCCGCTCGGTTGCGCAGCGACCGCAAAAATCTTGGGCCGCTGCGCAGCCCAGCGGGAGCAAGCTCCCTCGCCACAAAGGCTTTCATAAGCCAAGGTTCAATGCTGGCATGAGCCAAGTTTAGTGCTGGGGCTCGGCTTCAGCGCAACGCGTAATCCAACACAATCCCCACGAAAATCGCCAAGCCGGCCCAATGGTTGTGCAAGAAAGCCTGGAAGCAGCGCATCCGGTCCCTACCTCGGGTGTACCAGAATTCCCAGGCGAAGCACGCGGCCGCGGCCACCAGCCCCAGGTGGAACCAGCCACCCAGTTGGAATTTCGACCCGGCCAACAGCAGGCAACCCAAGGCCAGGCCTTGCAGCGTCAGGATGATCACCCGGTCGGCATCGCCAAACAGAATCGCCGTGGACTTCACGCCGATGCGCAGGTCGTCGTCCCGGTCGGTCATGGCGTAATAGGTGTCGTAGCCCACTGTCCACAGCAGATTGGCGATGTACAGCAACCAGGCGGCCGCCGGCAGATGCCCGGTTTCGGCGGTGAACGCCATCGGCATGCCCCAGGAGAACGCCGCCCCCAGCACCACTTGCGGGTAGTAGGTATAACGCTTCATGAACGGGTAACTGAATGCCAGGGCCAGGCCGCCGAGGGACAGCAGGATGGTCGGTGCATTGGTGCACAACACCAGCAGGAAACTCACGCTCATCAGCACGGCGAAGAACACCAGCGCCTCTTTCGAACTGATCTTGCCGCTCACCAGCGGGCGTTGTTCGGTGCGTTTGACGTGGCCGTCCACCTTGCGGTCGGCCCAGTCGTTGATCACGCAGCCGCCAGCACGGGTCAGCACCACACCGAGGATGAAAATCACCACGTTGGCGATGGACGGCGAGCCTTCACCGGCAATCCACAGTGCCCACAACGTCGGCCACAGCAGCAGGTAGATGCCGATGGGCTTGTCCATGCGGGTCAGTTGCACGAAGTCCCATGCCCGTGGGTTCAGGCGATTCAAGGATTTGAGCAGTTGCACGTACATCAGCAATTCTCCGAATAGGCGCGGGCAACGGTCCACAAGCGGGGCAGGAAGATTTCCGCCACCAGCACGCTCAACGCACCGCGGTCGAAACGTGAACGGCGACCCCACAGGCCACTGGCGCGTACGTCTTCCGGCAAGCCGGCCTCGGGGTAATGGCAAACCTCGATGGCCCGGCGCTGGAACGCCTGGTCGCAAAACAGCAATTCGCCCAGGGAGCGGCTGCCCAACTCGTCCATCTGCAACCCGTCACCCTGCAAGGCGCTGCGCGCCGCCACGCTGCGGGCGAACACCCAGGGCTGGTCGCGACCGCGTAGATACACCTCGCGTACCCAACCTTCGCTGCCCTCGGTCAGGTCCAGCGCGGCACATTCGTCGGCGCGCAATGGCTGCCAGCCTTCGAACAATGGGGTCACGCTGAAATGGCCGTCCGACAGGCGCGTGAGGCGCCGGGTCAGGGAGCCTTCGTCGAACAACCAATCGAGTACACCGGCATCGGGGCGGGGCGACAGCAGGTGCTGGGGCAGCCATTGGAGTGTAGGAAAAATCGAATTTGTATGCGGCACAGAGGTCTTGAATGGCAGCAAATGAGGCCGCGAGCTTACCATGTCGGTCACGGGTTTTGACCGGCCCGGCCTGCTGCCTGCCGATCGTGCTTGCATCTGGCGCGACCGATCAGTACAAAACGGCCCTGAGCCGGAAAATACCGGCCAAGGCCTGACATCTCGAGGAAGTATTGGAATGAAGAAGTGGCAATGTATCGTCTGCGGCCTGATCTACAACGAAGCTGACGGCTGGCCTGACGATGGCATCGTGCCCGGCACGCGCTGGGAGGATGTGCCGGCGGACTGGCTGTGCCCGGATTGCGGTGTCGGCAAAATGGATTTCGAAATGATCGAAATCAACTGATCGTTTCATTTAAATGGAGAGCAACATGAGTGCACCTGTCGTCATCGTCGGTACTGGGCTGGCCGGTTATAACCTGGCCCGGGAGTTTCGCAAGCTCGACAGCGAAACCCCGCTGCTGCTGATCACCGCGGACGACGGTCGTTCATACTCCAAGCCGATGCTCTCCACGGGCTTTGGCAAGAACAAAGATGCCGACGGTTTGAGCATGGCTGAACCGGGGGCCATGGCCGAACAACTCAAGGCCGAGGTGCGCACCCACACGCGCATCAGCGGTATCGATCCGGGCCACAAACGGCTGTGGATCGGCGAGGAGGCGGTGAATTACCGCGACCTGATCCTGGCCTGGGGCGCCGAAACCGTGCGCGTGCCGGTACAGGGCGACGCGGCGGACCTGATCTTTCCCATCAACGACCTGGAAGACTACGCGCGCTTCAGGGCTGCGGCCGTCGGCAAGCGCCGGGTGTTGTTGTTGGGTGCCGGTCTGATTGGCTGCGAGTTCGCCAACGACCTGAGCCTGGGGGGCTACGAAGTCGAGTTGGTGGCGCCGTGCGAGCAAGTCATGCCGACGCTGCTGCATCCGGCCGCTGCGGCAGCGGTCCAGGCCGGGCTGGAAAGCCTTGGTGCGCGCTTCCACTTGGGCCCTGTGCTCAACCGCTTGCAGAAGGTCGCCGATGGGCTGGAGGCGCACCTGTCCGACGGCCAGGTGATCGCCTGCGACCTGGTGGTCTCGGCCATCGGCCTGCGTCCACGCATCGACCTGGCGGCGGCCGCCGGGCTGGTGGTCAACCGCGGCGTCGTGGTCGATCGTCACCTGAAAACCTCCCACGCCAATATCTACGCCCTGGGCGATTGCGCCGAGGTCGACGGCTTGAACCTGCTGTATGTCATGCCGCTGATGAGCTGCGCCCGAGCCTTGGCCCAAACCCTGGCCGGCAACCCGACTGCCGTCAGTTACGGTGCCATGCCGATTACCGTAAAAACCCCGGTGTGCCCATTGGTCGTGTCGCCGCCACCACGAGGCAGCGAAGGCGTGTGGAGCGTCGAAGGGCAGGGCGCGGACATCAAGGCACTGTGCCGAGACGCTCAAGGCAATCTGTTGGGCTACGCGCTGACGGGCACGGCAGTGATGGAGAAACTGGCGCTGAACAAGGAGCTTCCAGCCCTGCTGGCGTAAATACTGGTCGTTCTGTCGCAAAAACCCTACTTTTGGTCCCACAAAGGTCTTCCGGACACTGGCGCGGTTTTCGGCACCGTGCCATCCTCACTCCCGTCTGCCGCAGAGTAGAGCCTGCGGCGCCTTAGGGGCTGTTCCAAAGAGAACAGCACGGACATAACAACAAAAAAACCGTCAAAGGGGCTTCATTCATGCGTAAACCAGAACTCGCCGCCGCTATCGCGGAAAAAGCAGACCTCACCAAAGAACAAGCCAACCGCGTCCTCAACGCCGTTCTCGAAGAAATCACCGGCGCCCTGCACCGCAAGGACAGCGTTACCCTGGTGGGCTTCGGCACTTTCCTGCAACGCCACCGCGGCGCCCGCACTGGCAAGAACCCACAAACCGGTGAGCCAGTGAAGATCAAGGCCAGCAACACCGTTGCCTTCAAACCAGGCAAGTTCTTGAAAGACAGCGTTAACCCATAATTGCGACGAGTACCTCGGCCAGGGGGAAGAAAGCAGCAATCGAAAGGGCATACCGATGAATCGGTATGCCCTTTTTTGTGTGGCTTGCAAGCAGTTTGAGACAGCGATGGCTTGGTGCCCGTTATCCGTGGCGAGGGAGCTTGCTCCCGCTGGGTCGCGAAGCGGCCCCAAAAAAGCGACGACTGCTGCGCAGCCGAGCGGGAGCAAGCTCCCTCGTCACAGGTTGGAGATGCCTAAGTGGGAGCGAGCTTGCTCGCGATGGCGTCCGCCTAGTCCGCGGAAGTCTTCGGCTGCGCCAACACCTTCAAGGCCGCCTTGCGCTCGTCGACCGGCAATTTGCCCAGCTGTTCCACCGCCGCGTAAAACCCAACCCAGTCCCCATCCTTCTGCTTGAACAGCGCCGCAAACGCCGGCACCCACTGGTCATACAGCCCGAACGGCAGCAATCGTGCATTGTTCAAGGGCGCATAGACCCAGGCATCGTAGCGTTTGTCGCCTGCCCATTGGGTATCGCGCAGTTGCTCATAGTCGGTGCGCAGGCGTTCGAACTCCGCCGCTTTGCGTTGGCGCATTCCCTCGGCCGGCGAGGGTTGGGCGTAGAGCTTTTCCAGGCGCTGGCGGGTATCGAGGATCAGTTGGATGAACTGGTCGCGCTGGCGCACCTGCTTGCCATTGTCTGGCGCCAGCCCACGACTGGCGCGCCATTGCCGGGTGCCTTCCTGTTCGACGAAGGTGGCGAAGGACTCATTGAATTCGGTGTCGTCCTGTACATAAAACCGTTGGTGCGCCAGTTCATGAAAGATCAGCGTCGCCAGGCGTTCGTCGCCCCAATGCATCATCGAACTCAGGATCGGATCGTCGAACCAGCCCAGCGTCGAATAGGCTTCTACCCCACCGATCGTAACGTCCATGCCCTGCAAGCGCTGCAACGCGGCCTCGCCACGGGCGGCGCCCTGGCTGTAATAACCGCGATAAGCCACGCAACCGGCAATGGGAAAACAATGGTTGTGCGGTGCCAGGGAAAACTCTGGCGTGGCGAAGACGTTCCAGACTACGAACGGCCGGCCAATATCCGCATACAGGCGATAGCTTCGATTGTCCGGTAGATGCAGGTGATTACTGGCGAACGTCCGTGCCTCACGCGCCTGGGCCAAGTGCGCCTTGAGCTGGGCATCGCGGGCGGGGTCGGCAATGACCTGGTCGATAGGCTCGCGGGCCTGCAACAACCGCAGCTGCCCGCCGACGAGTTGGCTGTAGTAACCGGCGCTAGCGCAACCGTTCAGTAACAAAAGCAGGAGGCCTGGAAACAAAATCTGGAAAACACGGTCGAGTAACCGATGGCTTGAACGCGGCCTGATCAATTGGAATCACCCTGGGAAGTCTGCCCACAAGACTATCTCGCTTGCCTGGAGCTTCGCTATGCGCGTGTTGATGCTGACGAGTGGCCTGTTGTTGCTCACCGGTTGTGCCGGCTTGCCTGACCCCGATCCATCCCAAGCGTGGATCGATCTGGGCAATCAGCAGGACACCGCGCTACAGGCGCTGGAAGTCGATGACAAGATGTCCGTCGACCGACGTTATTTCGAAGTGCAACCCGGCAGCCATGAGTTGACGGTGCGCTACCAGTTTGCCGTCGAACCCGGCAACATCGGCCCGGACGCGGAGCCGCTGTGGCGCGATTGCCGGTTGAACCTTAAATTCAAGGATTTCAACGCAGGCCAACGTTACCAGCTACAGGCCGGCAGCATTGGTTTCCGGCCATGGGCCAAGCTTTACGATCAGCAGCGCAAGGTGGTGGGGCAAGGTACGCCGGCGGGCTGCCAACAAACGTGATTGGCGCTATGCTCAGGACCTGGTTTTAAGGAAACTCATCATGCGCTTATCCTTGCTGTTACTGGCCCTGGTCTCCATGAGCGGTTGCGCAACGAGCCCGCTGCCCCAGGTCGACCCGAACATGGCGTGGGTTGATTTTGCTACGCCCATGCCGGGCGGCAAAATGCTGATGGCTGAAAGCCTGGACGGCCAGCGCTTGCGCGACGGACGGTTCTTCCAGGTTTCGCCGGGCAGCCACGAACTGAAAGTGCGCTTCGACTTCGAAGTATTCAGTGGGGGTGGGTTGGGCATGCAGGCCGAACCCCAAGAGCGGATGTGCTACATGCTCGTGCGTTACGACCATTTCGAGGCCGGCCAGCGCTATCGTCTGGAGGCTCGCAACCTGGCATTCACGCCGAGCGCCCGGCTCTATGACGACAAGCGTCAAATCGTCGCCGAGGAACGGCAGATCAATTGCGTTCCGTAGGAATCCCTAGCGGTCGTTCTTCTGGTAGATGATTTTCTTCGTGCCGTTATCGCAACTGCCCACCACCATGTTCTGGTCGTGAACTTCGTCATTGGTGACGATTTCCAGCGTGTAGGACGACACGTTGTTCGCCTGGATCTTCGCTTCGATTTCCCCTTTCAGCTCTTCACAGGATTTGGGAGCCGCAAGGGCTGATGCAGCGAATGCGCAGCCGATGACCACCAGGGCTGATCGTTTCATGTTCGAATTCCTCATGGCAGCACGCACTGCCTGTGCGCTGAAACTGCGGGCTTCATTCGATCATAATTGCGCCAGGGTAAACAGCTCGACCGTGTTCAAGAAATCGCAGCCTTCGACAATGCCTGCGAAGGCTGCGACCCTTTCATGGGTCAGTTCACCAACGTCGCATCCAGGGTAATCTTGGCGTTCAGCACTTTGGAAACCGGGCACCCCTCCTTGGCTTTCTTGCTCAATTCGTCGAATTGCGCCTGGCTCGCGCCGGGGATTTTCGCCTTGAGTATCAGCTTGACCGCCGTGATCGCGAAACCGCCCTCGACCTGGTCCAGGGTCACTTCAGCGTTGGTGTCGATGCTGTCGGCCTTGAGCCCGGCGTCGCCGAGGATCATCGAAAAGGCCATGGAAAAGCAGCCGGCGTGGGCCGCGCCGATCAATTCCTCGGGGTTGGTGCCCTTGCCGCCTTCGAATCGCGCCTTGAAGCCATAGGGCGCCTCGCGCAACACGCCGGTTTCCGTGGAAATCGAGCCGATACCGGTTTTCAGGTCACCTTCCCAATGAGCCGATGCTTTCTTGATGATAGCCATGTCTGCCTCCTGAAGATCCGGCGCGAACGCCGCGCCTGGGTGTTTTTTAACTGTCTGGGTTGTGAGGATAGACCGCCTGGAAAAGTTCACCTTGTCGATTAGCCGACGAATTTAGTAGGAAATTTCGTCGCAACTATTGAAACTCGGGTATATGCCCACATTGCAATGGCACACACCTTTAGAAACGGCAGGCTTTTACCCGTAGGAAAAGCCCGGAACGCCGTTGGAGATCCCGGCCCATGAAACAGCTGTCCGACGTGAAATTCTCAACCCTCGACCTGGTGCCTGTGCGCGCCGATGGCAATGCCGCTCAATCCTTGCACAACTCGCTGGACTTGGCGCAGCACGTGGAAAAATACGGCTACACCCGCTTCTGGGTGGCCGAACACCACAATATGGACGGTATCGCCAGTTCGGCAACAGCGGTGCTGCTGGGTTATCTGGCGGGGGGCACTTCGACCATTCGCGTCGGTTCCGGTGGCGTCATGCTGCCCAATCACGCACCGTTGATCATCGCCGAACAGTTCGGCACGCTGGAAAGCCTCTATCCGGGTCGAATCGATCTGGGGCTGGGGCGCGCGCCAGGTTCCGACCAGATGACCGCCCGGGCGCTGCGTCGCGAGCGCTCCGGCAGCGCGGACGATTTTCCCGAGGATGTGGCCGAGCTGATGCGCTACCTGGGCCCGCGTACCCCGGATCAACGCATCATCGCCATGCCCGGCACCGGCACCAACGTGCCGGTCTGGCTGCTGGGTTCGAGCCTGTTCAGTGCGCAATTGGCCGGTGAACGCGGTTTGCCCTACGCATTCGCCTCCCATTTCGCACCGCGATATATGCACGAGGCGATTCGCATCTACCGCAACCACTTCAAGCCGTCGGCGGTGCTCGACAAGCCCTATGTGATGCTCGGCGTGCCGCTGGTGGCTGCGGATACCGATGAGCAGGCCGATTACCTGGCGACGTCGGTGTACCAGCGGATCCTGGCGTTGATGCGCGGCCAGAGCCTGGTGCAGCGTCCGCCGGTCGAATCCATGAACGGTCTTTGGTTGCCCCATGAGAAGGAGGCGGTCGGCGATTTCCTGGGGCTGGCCATGGTCGGCGGTCCGCAGAAAATTCGCGCCAAGCTGCAAGTGCTGATCGAGCAGACCCAGGCCGATGAGCTGATTTTTACCAGCGACCTGTATGAGCACGCCGATCGCTTGCACTCCTACGAGTTGCTGGCGCAGGTCATGAAGGGCTGAATCGCGGTCAATAAAAAGCCGACGCTGTGCGTCGGCTTTGAACTGAACGCGCTATCAGCCGCGTTTGTAGACTATTTCTTTCGTACCGCCCTCACAGGTGCCGACGACTTTTGCGTCAGCCGCTGCGCCTTTATCAACGATTTCCAGCGTATAACCTGACACGCCCTTGGCGTCCAGCTTTGCTGCGATTTCGCTTTTCAGCTCTTCGCAGGGTTTGCCGGCCGCAAACGCACCACCGGCAAGGCTCAGCAAACCCAGGGCCACCATCAATTTGTTCATCGCTCGCACTCCTTGGTCGGATCAAATAGGGCAGGTATTGGAAAACGTAATGCGCAGACCATAGCGCATCGCCACTCCCTATGGCACTCCGCCAGCGTGCAAGTTCAAAGAACCTCAGCTATTGGCAATCCGAAAGCCGACCTTGATCGTCACTTGAAAGTGCGCGGCCCGGCCATTTTCGATGTGGCCGCGGGTTTCCGTGACTTCGAACCATTCCAAGTGCTTGAGGCTTTTGCTGGCTTCGGCCAGGGCGTTGTTGATGGCGTCTTCAATGCTGGTGGGAGAGGAACCGACCAGTTCGACCTTTTTGTACGTATGGTGATCACTCATAACGTTCTCCTTGGTTGTCTTTAACAGCCTAGCAGCGATTTTTCGCCTTACATGTGTGGCCGCTCAAGCGGTGAAAGTTCAGATTTACTGCACTTTCCCAAACCGTCGGAGTCCCAATTCACACACGAACTCAACCACTGCAGGAGAGCCACCATGGCCAGCACTTCGTTACGCAAAGCCTCGTTGCAAAGCATGGAAGCGGAGATCGAAAGTCTGCTCAAGTCGTTGGAAAGTCTGAAGGATGACGCTTCGGACGAGTCGCGTAAAACCCTCAAGTCGCTCAAGGCCAATGCCGAAAACGCGCTGAAACATTCTCGCCATCTGCTCAGCGACGCCTATGAAGAGGTCAAGGTGAAAACCCGTGAGACCGGGATCGCCACGCGAGATTACGCGCAGGAACACCCATGGACCACGGCCGGTGTCGCGGTCGGTGCGCTGGGTTTGCTGGCTGCTTACTTGCTGTGCAAACGCGGTGACTGAACCGGTTGGCCCAGCTCATGCCTGAGCCATTGGGCCAATTGCCGAGCGCGCCCGTCCGCGGCGCGCTTGGGTAGCCACAACGCCAGTCGCGCCGCGGTTTCATCAAAGCCCCACGGCGCGACCAGGCGACCGGCGCGCACGTCCTCGGCCACCAGCGGTTCGGGCGCGATCGCCACGCCTAACCCCGCCACGGCGGCTTCCAGTAAATAATATAAATGCTCGAATCCTTGCCCGAACTTCAATGCCTGGGGTTCAAGGTCGTTTTGCCGTGCCCAGGCCGGCCAAGCCTGTGGACGCGAGGTGGTGTGCAGCAATGGTTCATCGAGCAGCCCGCTGGCTGGTGCACCCTGCAACCGAGCGAATCCGGCGTAGTGCGGGCTCATCACGGGACCTATCCGTTCGCTCACCAGTTCGTACACCTGCATGTCGGCCGGCCAGGGTGGCTCGGCGAATACCAACAAAGCGTCTAATCCCGGTCGCCTGGGGTCTAGGTCGCCCTCGCCGGCGGACAGGTGCAAGCGCAAATCCGGCAGGTCAGCATTGAGCCTGCCCAGGCGAGGAATAAACCAACGCGCCAGCAGGCTTCCCGAGCAGCCCAGTACAAACGGGGCGTCCGCCGTCCTTTGTGTCAGCTCCGCGCAAACACCGCGTAAACGCTCGAACGCATCGGTGCTGGCGTCCCGAAGGCGCACGCCGGCATCTGTGAGTTTCAGGCCGCGCCCGTCCTTGATGAACAAGCTGACGCCCAGATGCTCTTCCAACACCTTCAACTGTCGGCTCACGGCCCCATGGGTAACGTGCAGCTGTTCGGCCGCCTGGCTTACGCTGCTCAGGCGGGCGGCAGTCTCAAAGGCGCGCAAGGCGTTGAGGGGGGGCAGGTCGTGGCTCATTTTATTTGTGAGTTTTCCTGACAGGTTGCGGCGATCTTATCGGTTTTCACTGAAGGATGTCAGGGGTAGAGTGAACCTCATTGTCTTTCAACGCATTTGCCTGGAGCGCCCGATGACCCAGCCTACGACCTCTTTCAACCTGCGCAGCGGCCCTGATGCCAACGGCCTGTTCGGCGCATTCGGCGGCCGTTATGTGGCCGAGACCTTGATGCCGCTGATCCTTGATCTGGCCCGTGAGTACGAAGTGGCGAAGGAAGATCCGGCCTTCATCGAGGAATTGGCCTACTTCCAGCGTGACTATGTCGGTCGTCCGAGCCCGCTCTACTTCGCCGAGCGCCTGACCGAATACTGCGGTGGCGCCAAGATCTACCTCAAGCGTGAAGAGCTGAACCACACCGGCGCGCACAAGATCAACAACTGCATCGGCCAGATCCTGCTGGCGCGGCGCATGGGCAAGAAACGCATCATCGCCGAGACCGGCGCGGGTATGCACGGCGTGGCCACCGCCACCGTAGCCGCGCGTTTCGGCCTGGATTGCGTGATCTACATGGGCACCACCGACATCGAGCGCCAGCAGGCCAACGTGTTCCGCATGAAGCTGCTCGGGGCGGAAGTCATTCCGGTGGTCGCCGGCACCGGCACCCTGAAAGATGCCATGAACGAGGCCCTGCGCGACTGGGTCACCAACGTCGACAGTACGTTCTACCTGATCGGCACCGTGGCGGGCCCGCATCCTTACCCTGCGATGGTGCGTGACTTCCAAGCGGTGATCGGCAAGGAAACCCGCGATCAGCTGCAAGCCCAGGAAGGTCGCCTGCCGGATAGCCTGGTGGCATGCATCGGTGGCGGCTCCAACGCCATGGGCCTGTTCCACCCGTTCCTGGACGACAAGAGTGTCGAGATCATCGGCGTCGAAGCCGCAGGCTATGGCATCGAGACCGGTAAGCACGCGGCGAGCCTGAACGGCGGCGTCCCCGGCGTACTGCACGGCAACCGCACCTTCCTGTTGCAGGACGACGACGGCCAGATCATCGACGCCCATTCGATTTCCGCGGGGCTCGACTACCCCGGTATCGGCCCGGAACATGCCTGGTTGCACGACATTGGCCGCGTCCAGTACACCTCGGTCACTGACGCCGAAGCCCTCGAAGCCTTTCACAAATGCTGTCGCCTAGAAGGGATCATTCCTGCACTGGAAAGCGCCCATGCCCTGGCCGAAGTGTTCAAACGCGCACCCAACCTGCCGAAAGATCACCTGATGGTGGTCAACCTGTCCGGTCGTGGCGACAAAGACATGCAAACCGTGATGCACCACATGGAACAGTCCCAGCAGGAGAAACACTGATGAGCCGCCTGCAAACCCGTTTTGCTGAACTCAAGGAACAGAACCGAGCCGCCCTGGTGACTTTCGTCACGGCGGGCGACCCGGACTACGACACGTCGCTGGCGATCCTCAAGGGCCTGCCGGCGGCGGGTGCCGACGTGATCGAGTTGGGCATGCCATTCACCGACCCGATGGCTGACGGCCCGGCGATTCAATTGGCGAACATTCGCGCCCTGGGGGCCCAGCAGAACCTTGCGAAAACCCTGCAGATGGTTCGTGAGTTCCGCAAAGACAACACTGAGACACCGCTGGTGTTGATGGGCTACTTCAACCCGATCCATCGTTATGGTGTGCAGCGTTTCATTGGCGAGGCGCTGGACGCTGGCGTGGATGGCCTGATCGTCGTGGACATGCCGCCCGAGCACAACAGCGAACTGTGCGAACCGGCCCAGGCTGCTGGCCTGGATTTCATCCGCCTGACCACGCCGACCACTGACGATGTGCGTTTGCCGACGGTCCTCAACGGCAGTTCGGGCTTTGTGTACTACGTGTCGGTCGCGGGCGTGACCGGTGCTGGCGCCGCGACGCTGGAGCATGTGGAAGAAGCCGTGGCGCGCCTGCGCCGCCATACCGATCTGCCCATCAGCATTGGTTTCGGTATTCGTACACCGGAGCAGGCGGCGGCCATCGCACGGCTGGCCGACGGGGTGGTGGTCGGCTCGGCGCTGATCGACCATATCGCCAGCGCCGACACATCGGAACAGGCGATCGATGGCGTGTTGAGCTTGTGTGCGGCACTGGCTGATGGTGTACGCAAGGCGCGTCTGGGCTGATTCCTGGTTCGGCGCTGAGCCAAAAAAAGGGGTTCAGAACTTGGTTCTGAACCCCTTTTTTGCACCAGGACTGCCTTTGTGGCGAGGGAGCTTGCTCCCGCTGGGTCGCGAAGCGGCCCCAAACAGGTTCATGCAATTTTTTCAGAGAGGGCGCATTGGCTGGTTTACGATTGCTTCGCAGCCGAGCGGGAGCAAGCTCCCTCGCCACAATGACGACCCTGTTCGTCAGGGCAACTCCAACCCGCCCCCGGCCTTGTGCAGCTCGCGCAAATGCTCGCCGATCTCCTTCACATTGGCCTCGCTTGCAGCAATTTCAGCCGCGCGGCTCGGTTCGAGCAAGGCCCGGACTTCCTTGTCCAGATCGCCTGTCAGCGTTTGCAGTTGCTTTTGCCGCAAACTGCTTTCCGATTCCAGGCGTTGCCACTCGCTGGGTTGCGGCAAGCCGTAGCCGCTGCTGCCCAGCAGTTCGGCCGGGCGGCTGAGGAAGCCGCTGTTGGCGAGTATCTGCTGCAGCGTCGCGTTAGCCCTTTCCATACCACCGTTCTGCAACTCACGGGCTCCGAGGTAGCGCTGTTTGACTTCATCCTGCGCCAACAACAACTGCCGACGATAACTGGCCTGCTCCAGCAGCAACAACGCCGCGCTGGTGCGCAGGTCCGCCTGGTCGAACCAGACGCGGCGTTCGGCGGCGTCCAGGGCCAGCCAGTCTTCCACCGTCTGTTGCTTGATCGGCAGATACTTCTTCAGCACATCGAACATGGCCTGGTACCGCTCGCGGAATGAGTCGAAGTGGTAGCCCAGGCGCAATGCTTCCTTGGGGTCATTCAACACGCTGGTATCTGCCAGGCCCCGACCCTTGAGCACTTCCAGCAGACCGTTGGGCATGATGCTATCCAGGCCGTTGAGCTGCTTGTTGTTGCTGCCGCTGCGCAGCAGTTTCAGGCTCTCCACGGCGCAGTTATTGGACAGGAAGTAATAGTTGCCGTCATAGCTCCAGTGCATTTCGGCGGCGTGCTCGACCGTTTCCTCGATTTCGGTGCGCGACAGGTTCAGCGGCACCGATGCCAGGCTGCGTAGCTCGGTCTTGGTGTATTCATCGATCACCTGGGCCAACGGCAATATGAACAGGCGCGAGGGGTATTTGCCGACCAGCCCGTCCCAACTCGACAATTGCACATCGCCCACGAAGGCGCGGTAGGACAGCACCAAGTGTTGGTCCAGATCCAGCCGGCAGTCTGGACCGCGTGGCCGGCCCGGTGCGCAGATCACCAGCCGGAGCATGCTGTGGCCCCAGCGGCTTACCCAGTTCTGATTGGCCTCGGCCAGCAGGTAATCAATGGCATAGACCCGCTCTGGATCGACCTTGCCCAGGGGCGTCTTGGCGAAGTCGTTCCCGGCGTTGAGGAAGGCGAACGATTGGGCGCAGGTATCCTTGGCGGCAGGCGCCCAGCCGAAGTGTTCCCGATAATAGCGATACAGGGCCGGGCGTCGGCAGGCGTAGCTCGGGTCGAGGAGAAAGTACTCCATGTTGACCGCGACGAACTCCTTGGGGCTGCTCGTTTCATAGAGGTCCGGGCTGCGGGCGACCTGGCGGTTGTGCTGTTCCCGCGCGCCGCGACGGCCGACGTATTGCGGCCAGCCGGCGAGGTCCAGCAAGCGCGGATCATCGCTGAGGGTGAAGCGGCGGTCGTTCTGGCCCCGGCATTCATCGGGGAGGCCGATCAGCCCGGCGCTGCCGTTGCGTCGAGTGCAACGCTGGATCAGCGTGCGTTCGGCGTCTGGCCATAGACGCGAGCGGTCGTAGATGTGGGTCAGTTCATGCAAGACCGTGGCGAGCATTTCCCGGCGGACGGTGCCGTGGGGGCGCTGGGTCTTTTGCGTCGCGGCGCTGCCGTCGACAAGGCTGTCGAGCAGGTTGCTGTTGAGGTCCAGTTGCGACACCAACGAGGCCTGGCCGTAGGCATTGGCGGGCATCTGGTCGGTCCAGCCGACATTGATGCGTCGGTCCAGTCGCTCGATGAAGCGCGGCGGCAGGGCCTGCATGGCTTCATCGAGCAGCGCCTGGCTGGCCTGCTGTTGCGACGGGCTCAGTCCTTCGACGTTGAGGTGCAGTTGCAGGCCGGCCTGGGCCATGCTGGCGGTGAGCAGCAAGACCCCGGCCGCCATCCAGGCGGCGAACCGCCTCACAATGCGAGGATGGCTTCGGCGAGAACCTGGTCACTGGCATCCCGGGCTTCCGGCACGCGGGTGCGCAAGGTGTCGAAGGCGGCCTCGAGATGAGCACCACGAATTTCACCATTGCTGGCGACAAAACTGGCCGCATCGTCATGGGCTTCGCGGACGATTTTCGAATCACGGATGGACGTGGTGGTGTCGGAGGTGAAATCGATCGTGCGCTGGGAGGCGCGAACGATGATGTTACTGGTGGCTACCAGGGTTTGTGCCTGGGCCACATCGGCCAAAACCAACAGGCCGAGGGCGGCAGCAATCAGCGGGCTACGCATGGAACGACTCCGGAAAAATAAGGATAACTATTGGACGAGAATTGCTTGTGCCAGTTCAAGGTCGCTGGCATGAAGTTTTGGCTGGGTCCGGCGCAGGTAGTCCAGGGCCGATTCCAGTTGTGCACCTCGCAACTGCCCGTCGCTGGCAATGAAGGCCGCAGCGTCATCACGAGCGGCGACGATCAGTTTATGGTCGAAGGGCGCGGACGTCACCATGCTCGTGGCATAGCCGCTGACCACTACTTGCTGGGTAGACACATCGAAGGCATGGGCCGGCACGGACCAGCAAGAAACGACGAAGAAAGACGCGATGAACAGATCTGAGTAAAAACGCATGGGACTCGACGGTTGATGGCGAGCCTGAAGGCTAGCGCAAACCTGCGGGCCAGAGCCAGTGCTGAAACATCGGAACACCAATTGGCGCCCGATGTTTCATGTTGCATCAGATCACCAGGATGGCCTGGGCCAGCTGCGCATCGGTGGCGTTGAGTTGCGGTGCCTGTTGGCGGATGTAATCCAGGGCACTTTCCAGTTTCACACCACGGATGGCGCCTTCGCTGGCTACGAAGCTGGCAGCGTCGTCACGGGCGGCTTGAACGATTTTGTTGTCACGCAATGACGAGGTTGCATCGGAAGTCACGTCGGACGTGGCTTTGAGCGCTCCGACGAGGGAGTCAGTGGTCACAATGAAGCTGCTGGCGTTGGAATGGGCGGCTACGGCCAGGAGAGCAGCTGCGCTGAGCAGGCGAAGACGGATCATGATGAAACTCCTTGAATGAGGGTGATGCCGGTGCGTGTAGCTGGAAGAGGAGACGCATGTTCGACTCGCTTCGCCACGTTCGCCTCGATATTAGGACAGGAACGCGTTGGCTGACAGCCCTTGCGAGTCACTGTAGGACGCTTGCATGGAGTTGTTACGGTTCAAGCATAACTGTACTGGTATGTTTTTGTTTTTATGGGAACTGTTATTTTCCTCCGGACATCCCTAAAAATCGGGGCCCGGAAACGACAAGACCCGTCGCGGTTATCCGCGACGGGTCTTGTTTGTTCAATTCGGTGCTGGCAGTGGACCCGGTGGGTCAGGGCCAGCGACGCTGAGTTAGCGCCAGAACGGCTTGCTCAGCTCTTCGTAGCGTTGTGCTTCGCTGATACCGGCATCAGCCAGCAGGCGCGAATCCAGACGAGCCAGTTGGTGACGGCTGGCGATGCGGCGCTGCCACAACATCAGGTTGGCGATAACGCGAAGAGGCAGGGAAGCCTGGTTTTTTTCAGCTTTGTCTTCGAAAAACAGCTCGGAACTGAGTGTACGTTCCATGGTTGACATCCTTCCGCTTGTGGCGGGATTAGGTAGTGGTTTAACTGGTGCCCATGATCCTCTCGTTTGGCCAGTCTCTCTAGATACAGTTCACCTGTATTGTGAGAGACCAGTTAACTGTTAAAGAGCGGTGTACTGGTCGATATTGAAGCAACTGTACCTGTCTGCACGTTATTGGTGCAATTTTATGCATTGCTGGCAGTTTTGAGGGAAAAGACTGTAGGAAAACACCGGTACAGCAGTACAGTTTTTGACGCAATGGAAGCGAATGGCAGGCTGCAACCAAAACTGTATTTGCGGTAACGGTGATCGAGCTGTATCAGACGGCCAACATGCGCCCGGTTTCTTCCAGGTTCAGGTGCCAACTCAGTGCATCGCGCAGGATATGCGGGGTATGCCCGCCCAAGGCGCACGCGGCGTCGAAATAGTCATTCAAGGCCTGGCGATAGGAAGGGTGCACGCAATTGTCGATGATCACGCGTGCCCGCTCCCTCGGCGCCAGGCCCCGCAGGTCGGCCAGGCCGATCTCGGTCACCAGGATGTCAACGTCATGTTCGGTATGGTCTACATGGCTGACCATTGGCACGACACTGGAAATGGCGCCGCCCTTGGCAATCGACTTGGTAACGAAGATCGCCAGGTGGGCGTTACGGGCGAAGTCCCCCGAACCGCCGATGCCGTTCATCATCCGCGTGCCGCAGACATGGGTGGAGTTGACGTTGCCGTACAGGTCGAACTCCAGCGCGGTGTTGATACCAATGATGCCCAGGCGGCGCACCACTTCGGGATGGTTGGAAATTTCCTGGGGGCGCAGGACCAGTCTGTCCTTGTACTTCTCCAGGTTCCCGAAGACGTCGGCATTGCGTCGACCCGACAGGGTGATCGAGCTGCCAGAGGCGAAACTCAGCTTGCCGGCGTCGATCAAGTCAAATGTCGAATCCTGCAGGACCTCGGAATACATGGTCAGGTCTTCGAACGGGGAATCGATCAGTCCGCACATCACGGCGTTGGCGATGTTGCCAATTCCGGCCTGCAACGGCCCGAGCTTATTGGTCATGCGTCCAGCCGCGACTTCCTGCTTGAAGAAGTCGATCATGTGATCGGCAATGGCCTGGGTGTCGCTGTCGGGTGGCGCGACGGTCGAAGGCGAGTCCCCCTGGTTGGTAATGACAATGGCCGCAATTTTTTCCGGCGGGATCGGGATCGCGGGACTGCCAATGCGGTCGTCGACTTTCACCAGGGGAATCGGCGTGCGGGTAGGGCGATAGGTCGGGATATAAATGTCGTGCAGCCCTTCCAGGTTCGGGTTGTGGGCCAGGTTGATCTCGATGATCACTTGCCGGGCGAAGATGGCGAAACTGGCCGAGTTGCCCACCGACGTGGTCGGTACGATATGCCCTTGCTCGGTGATGGCTACTGCTTCGATCACGGCAATATCAGGCAGCTTGAGCTGGCCGTTGCGCAGTTGTTCGACGGTTTCCGAGAGATGCTGGTCGATGAACATCACCTCGCCCGCGTTGATCGCCTTGCGCAGCGTGCTGTCGACCTGGAACGGCATGCGTCGTGCAAGTACACCGGCTTCGGTGAGCTCCTTGTCGAGGTCGTTGCCCAGGCTCGCGCCGGTCATCAGGCTGATTTTCAACGGCGTGACCTTGGCGCGCTCAGCCAGGGCGTGGGGCACTGCTTTCGCTTCTCCAGCGCGGGTAAAACCGCTCATGCCGACAGTCATGCCGTCCTGAATAAACAAGGCTGCTTCGGCAGCGCTCATCACTTTGTTCAATAACGAAGGCAGGCGGATGCGATCACGGTACATAGGGGTTATCTCGGGCTGGAAGGCAAGATGCGCAGTCTAGTGAATTAGCGCTGTGCCCGACCCGCTACAAAGGTCGCATTTTAGGCGTCTATTACGGGCGTTTCAGGCAAAACATCATTACCGGATCGGTAATATTTTGCCTTGATACAAATCAAAACGCCCCGACAAGTCGGGGCGTTTTTGAGTGAAACAGCGATGGGGTTATTCCACGGCTTTGACCATATCCTCGATGACCTTCTTGGCGTCACCGAACACCATCATGGTCTTGTCGAGGTAGAACAGCTCGTTGTCCAGGCCGGCATAGCCGCTGGCCATGGAGCGCTTGTTGACAATGATGGTCTTCGCCTTGAAGGCTTCGAGGATCGGCATGCCGGCAATCGGCGATTTCGGATCGTTCTTCGCCGCTGGGTTGACCACGTCGTTGGCGCCCAGTACCAGCACCACGTCGGCCTGACCGAACTCGGAGTTGATATCCTCCATCTCGAACACCTGGTCGTAAGGCACTTCGGCCTCGGCCAGCAGGACGTTCATGTGCCCTGGCATGCGACCGGCCACCGGGTGGATCGCGTATTTAACGGTCACGCCATGGTGGGTCAGCTTCTCGGTCAGCTCTTTCAGCGCGTGTTGCGCCCGGGCCACCGCCAGGCCGTAGCCTGGAACGATGATCACCGTGTCGGCGTTGGTCAGCAGGAAGGTTGCGTCGTCAGCCGAGCCGGATTTCACTGGACGGGCCTCCTTCGAGCCTGCCGGGCCAGCAGCATCCGCGGTGTTGCCGAAACCGCCGAGCAGCACGTTGAAGAACGAACGGTTCATCGCCTTGCACATGATGTACGAGAGAATCGCACCGCTCGAACCCACCAGCGAACCGGCAATGATCAGCATCGAGTTGTTCAGCGAGAAGCCGATACCCGCCGCTGCCCAACCGGAGTAGCTGTTGAGCATCGAGACCACCACCGGCATGTCCGCGCCGCCGATCGGGATGATGATCAGTACACCCAGGACAAACGCCAGGGCCAGCATCAGGGCGAACGCGCCGAGGTTGCCGGTAAACATGAAGGTCAGGCCCAGGCCCAGCGTTGCCAGGCCCAGAATCAGGTTGAGCTTGTGCTGGCCACCAAACTGTACCGGTGCGCCCTGGAACAGGCGGAACTTGTACTTGCCCGAGAGCTTGCCGAACGCGATCACCGAGCCGGAGAAGGTGATTGCACCGATGGCGGCGCCGAGGAACAGCTCCAGACGGTTACCCGCCGGAATCGAATCCCCCAACTGCTTGACGATGCCCAGCGATTGCGGCTCGACGACCGCCGCGATGGCAATGAACACCGCCGCCAGGCCGATCATGCTGTGCATGAAAGCCACCAGTTCCGGCATCTTGGTCATCTCGACGCGCTTGGCCATGATCGAGCCAGCAGTACCGCCGACCAACAGGCCGACGATGACGTAGCCAATGCCGGCGGTTGCCAACTCGGCACCTAGTTTATAGATGAGACCCACGGTGGTGAGCACCGCCAACGCCATCCCGAGCATGCCGAACAGGTTGCCGCGGCGGGAGGTGGTGGGGTGCGACAGGCCTTTGAGGGCCTGGATAAAGCAGATGGACGCGATCAGGTAGAGCGTCGTTACCAGGTTCATGCTCATTACTTGGGCGCCTCTTCTTTTACGGCTTTCGGGGCTTTTTTCTTGAACATCTCAAGCATGCGGCGCGTCACCAGGAAGCCACCGAACACGTTCACCGCGGCCAGGGCCACGGCGAGGGTGCCCATGGTCTTGCCCAGCGGCGTTACGGTCAGCGCTGCAGCGAGCATGGCGCCGACGATCACGATCGCCGAAATGGCGTTGGTCACCGCCATCAATGGCGTGTGCAGCGCGGGCGTTACGTTCCAGACCACGTGATAACCGACATAAATGGCCAGCACAAAGATGATCAGGTTGTAGATACCGGGGGAGATGAGCTCTTCCATTGTCTGAATCCCTGCTTAGGCGTTTTTGCGGATGACCTGGCCGTCGCGGCACATCAGGCACGCGGCGACAATGTCGTCTTCCAGGTTCACGTCGAACTGACCTTCCTTGGTGAAGACCAGCTTCAGGAAGTCCAGCAGGTTACGGGCGTACAGCGCCGAAGCATCGGCCGCGACTTCGCCGGCCAGGTTGGTCGGGCCGGCGATGGTGACGCCGTTCTCGATCACCACCTGATCAGCCACGGTCAGCGGACAGTTGCCACCCTGGGCTGCCGCGAGGTCGATGACCACCGAGCCGGGTTTCATCTGCGCGACGGTTTCAGCACTCAGCAAGGTCGGTGCCTTGCGGCCCGGAATCAATGCGGTGGTGATGACGATGTCGGCCTGCTTGGCGCGCTCATGCACCGCCTGGGCCTGGCGCTGCATCCAGCTGGCCGGCATGGGCCGGGCATAACCGCCGACGCCGACCGCGCATTCACGCTCTTCGTCGGTCTCGTAAGGCACGTCGACGAACTTGGCGCCGAGGGATTCGATTTGCTCCTTCACCGCAGGACGCACGTCCGATGCCTCGATCACCGCTCCGAGACGCTTGGCCGTGGCAATTGCCTGCAGCCCCGCCACGCCGGCGCCAAGGATCAATACCCGCGCCGCTTTCACGGTCCCGGCGGCAGTCATCAGCATCGGCATGAAGCGCGGATAGTAATGAGCGGCCAGCAGCACCGCTTTGTAGCCGGCAATGTTCGCTTGAGACGACAGCACATCCAGGCTCTGGGCGCGGGACGTACGTGGCGCGGCCTCAAGGGCGAAAGCGGTAATGCCGCGTTCGGCCAGCTTGGCGATGGTTTCGTTGTTGAACGGATTGAGCATGCCCACCAGAACGGTGCCGCTCTTGATCAGTGTCAGTTCGCTGTCGCTGGGAGCGATCACCTTGAGGATCAGCTCGGCCCCGAATGCATCACTGGCGCTGCCAATGGTTGCGCCCGCTGCCTCATAGGCACTGTCGATAACGCTGGCCTTGATACCGGCGCCGCTTTGGACAGTGACTTTATGGCCTTGGCCGATCAACTTCTTGATGGTTTCCGGGGTAGCAGCAACCCGTGTTTCACCCGTTTGGGTTTCGAGGGGAACACCAATGTGCACGTCAAATCTCCTGCGTGATCTTATTGAGTAAACCCAGGCACTTCGGATGGTGCGGCTGGGGCGGCCGATCAGCACGATCCCGCCAAACCAGGCGGGGCGCGGCATTTTGCAGGCGAAAATTCAGCCCTTCAAGGGATTATGATGGGTGACGGAAAATTAACTACAAGTCACCCTGTGACCGAATGTCGCAATTATCGATCGGCAGCCCTTGTGGGCCGTGCTTTCCAAGGATTTAGGTTCAAATTGACAATTCTTCCCATCGGCCAGATGAATAAGCGCTGATGCGCTGCGCGATATGGCTCTAAGCCATGTATTTAGACGCTTTGGAGACTACTGCACGGGTTTCATAACAGATTGACTGAATGCGACATAAACTTATATCTGTAGCGACTTTTGTTAGTTGACTACCTAAGTAGGATTTTTGCTTTCCCTTATTAATCAAGGTGATAGCTCGTGGCTTGTTTCACCAGCCAATCACGAAAAGCTCGAAGAGAGGCAGATTCGACCTTTCGCTCTGGAATCATCAGGTAGTAGGCCTTGATGCTCGACAGTGCGTTACGGTTGGCCACGACCAAACGTTGCTCTGCAAGCTCGCGCTGAATCAAAAAGGGCGGAATCAGCGCAACGCCCATGTCGTGCATGGCCGCTTGGGCGAGCATGGAGAATAGTTCATAACGAGGGCCTGTCAGGTCTCGTGCGATGTTCAGGTTCTGAGCGTTGAACCACTGGCGCCACGCATACGGGCGAGTGGTCTGCTGGAGCAAGGGCAAATCGGCAATGGCCTCCGGTGTCAGGCTCTTCCGGTCACCCAGTAAGGCAGGGCTGCATACCGGCATCGGATTTTCGCCCATCAGCTTGTGGGATTCGGTACCGGACCAGTCCGCGTCGCCAAAGTAGATGGCGGCGTCAAACTCTGTGTCCGCAAAGAGAAAGGGGCGTGTGCGGTTGGTCAGGTTGACGGTGACTTCCGGATGCTGCTGCTGGAAGTCCTTGAGACGTGGCAGCAGCCATTGGGTGCCGAAGGTCGGAACCACGGCCAGTTCAATCACGTTCGCGCCGGTGTGCCCCATCACGGAAAGTGTGTCGCGCTCGACGGCATCCAGTTGGGTGGCAACCCGGCGGCTGTAGGAAAGACCCGCTTCGGTCAGTTTGACCCCACGGCGCGAGCGTCGGAAAAGCTCGACGCTGAGGAAATCCTCCAGGCTGGCGATCTGTCGGCAGATAGCGCCTTGCGTGAGGGAAAGCTCCTGTGCCGCCTTGGTGAAGCTTTCATGGCGTGCGGCAGCCTCGAAACTGACCAGGGCGGCGGTACTGGGGATTTTGCGGCGCATGTACGTATGCCTCACTCAATAGCTGCTTAAACAGGGTTTACGGCGATTACGGAGTGAGAAATTAGCACAGCATAGTGCGTAATCCTCGTTTGCCCTTGTAGGAAACCGCGCCTAGGATCAATCCACGATTTTCATTTAATTGGCGAGGACTCTTTCATGGCCGGCAAAGCGAGCTTCAACTGGATCGATCCATTGTTGCTGGATCAGCAGCTCACCGAAGAAGAACGCATGATTCGCGACACTGCCGAGCAGTTCGCCCAGCAGAAACTGGCACCGCGAGTGCTGGAGGCGTTCCGCCATGAGAAAACCGACCCGGCGATTTTCCGCGAGATGGGTGAGGTGGGCCTGCTGGGGGCAACCATTCCTGAGCAGTACGGCGGCAGCGGGCTGAACTACGTCAGCTACGGCCTGATCGCTCGCGAAGTGGAGCGCGTCGACTCCGGTTATCGCTCGATGATGAGTGTGCAGTCCTCGCTGGTCATGGTGCCGATCAATGAATTCGGGACTGAAGCACAAAAGCAGAAGTATTTGCCGAAGCTGGCGTCTGGCGAATGGATCGGCTGCTTTGGTCTGACCGAGCCGAACCATGGGTCAGACCCAGGCGCGATGATTACTCGTGCACGCAAAGTGGAAGGTGGCTACAGCCTGACGGGCAGCAAGATGTGGATCACCAACAGTCCGATCGCTGATGTCTTTGTCGTCTGGGGCAAGGACGATGCTGGCGATATCCGCGGTTTCGTTCTTGAAAAAGGCTGGAAGGGGCTGAGCGCGCCGGCGATCCATGGCAAGGTCGGGCTTCGCGCTTCGATCACCGGCGAAATCGTCATGGACAATGTATTCGTCCCGGAAGAGAACATTTTCCCCGATGTCCGTGGCCTGAAGGGCCCGTTTACTTGCCTGAACTCAGCGCGCTACGGGATCTCCTGGGGCGCTTTGGGAGCCGCTGAATTCTGCTGGCACACCGCTCGCCAGTACACGCTGGATCGCCAGCAGTTCGGTCGTCCGCTCGCGGCCAATCAGTTGATCCAGAAGAAACTGGCCGACATGCAGACTGAAATCACGCTTGCGCTGCAGGGGTGCCTGCGTTTGGGGCGTATGAAAGATGAGGGCACGGCGGCAGTCGAGATTACCTCGATCATGAAGCGAAACTCCTGCGGCAAGTCCTTGGATATTGCTCGGATGGCGCGGGACATGCTGGGCGGCAACGGTATTTCCGATGAATTCGGTATCGCTCGTCATCTCGTGAACCTGGAAGTCGTGAACACCTACGAAGGCACGCACGACGTTCATGCGCTGATCCTGGGGCGTGCGCAAACCGGTATCCAGGCGTTCTATTAATAGGAGAACGGTCATGGGCGCGCTTTCGCATCTGCGGGTATTGGATTTATCGAGGGTCTTGGCCGGGCCGTGGGCCGGACAGATCCTGGCGGACCTGGGGGCTGACGTCATCAAGGTCGAGCGTCCCGGCAATGGTGACGATACGCGCGCCTGGGGGCCGCCCTTCCTGAAGGATGCCAGAGGCGAGAACACGACCGAAGCTGCCTATTATCTGTCGGCCAATCGCAACAAGCAGTCGGTGACCATCGATTTTACGCGGCCAGAGGGTCAGCGGCTGGTGCGGGAGCTGGCGGCCAAGTCCGATATCCTGATCGAGAATTTCAAGGTGGGCGGCCTGGCCGCGTATGGCCTGGACTATGACTCGCTGAAGGCGATCAATCCGCAATTGATCTACTGCTCGATCACCGGGTTCGGACAGACCGGCCCTTATGCCAAGCGCGCCGGGTATGACTTCATGATCCAGGGGCTGGGGGGCTTGATGAGCTTGACCGGCCGCCCAGAGGGGGATGAGGGCGCGGGGCCGGTGAAGGTGGGGGTTGCGCTGACGGATATCCTCACGGGGTTGTACTCGACGGCTGCCATTTTGGCGGCGCTGGCTCATCGGGATCATGCCGGCGCAGGGCAGCACATCGACATGGCCTTGCTGGATGTCCAAGTGGCTTGCCTGGCTAACCAGGCGATGAACTACCTGACTACGGGCAATGCGCCGAAGCGGCTGGGCAATGCTCATCCGAACATCGTGCCTTATCAGGATTTTCCTACGGCTGACGGCGACTTCATCCTTACTGTGGGTAATGACGGCCAGTTCCGCAAGTTCGCTGAGGTGGCCGGGCAGCCGCAGTGGGCTGATGATCCGCGTTTTGCCACGAACAAGCTGCGGGTCGCAAACCGTGCGGTATTGATTCCGTTGATCCGCCAGGCCACGGTGTTCAAGACCACCGCTGAGTGGGTGGTCCAGTTGGAGCAGGCAGGTGTACCGTGCGGGCCAATCAACGACCTTGCCCAAGTGTTTGCCGACCCTCAGGTGCAAGCGCGTGGATTGGCAATGGAATTGCCTCATCTATTGGCCGGTAGCGTGCCGCAGGTGGCCAGCCCGATTCGACTGTCCGAGACGCCGGTGGAGTATCGCAATGCGCCCCCTTTATTAGGGGAGCATACGCTGGAGGTATTGCAGCGAGTGTTGGGGTTGGATGAAGCGGCAGTGGCGGCATTCAGGCAGGCTGGGGTTCTTTGAGCGTTCTCTTCTATATAGAGGGGTTTTTAAAGGGGGATTTCCGGTGCTGCGCAACTTATTGATAGAAAAGCGAAATTAGGGGTTGACGGCAGATTCTGGAAGTCTATAATTCGCCCCACTTCCGGCGCAGTCGAAACGGAAAACTCCTTAAGATTCAATGAGTTAAGTAGGTTTCGAAGATGCAGGGCTTCAGTTCATCGAAGCTTGGAAGGAGCAGATAGAGCGGTGATGTTTGGCTCTATCGGCGGTTCGATCTTCTCGGTCGAAAGCGGTGAAAAAGAGGTGTTGACAGCAGCGAGTAACGCTGTAGAATTCGCCTCCCGCTAACGAGAGATCGGAAGCGCAAGTGGTTGAAGTTGTTGATGTTTCCGAAGCGAAACTTTGAAAACTTCTTAAAATAACCGCTTGACAGATACACGGGGCGCTGTAGAATGCGCGCCTCGGTTGAGACGAAAGACTCAGTCAACCGCTCTTTAACAACTGAATCAAGCAATTCGTGTGGGTGCTTGTGGAGTCAGACTGCTAGTCAACAGATTATCAGCATCACAAGTTACTCCGCGAGAAATCAAAGATGTAACCAACGATTGCTGAGCCAAGTTTAGGGTTTTCTCAAAACCCAAAGATGTTTGAACTGAAGAGTTTGATCATGGCTCAGATTGAACGCTGGCGGCAGGCCTAACACATGCAAGTCGAGCGGTAGAGAGGTGCTTGCACCTCTTGAGAGCGGCGGACGGGTGAGTAATGCCTAGGAATCTGCCTGGTAGTGGGGGATAACGCTCGGAAACGGACGCTAATACCGCATACGTCCTACGGGAGAAAGCAGGGGACCTTCGGGCCTTGCGCTATCAGATGAGCCTAGGTCGGATTAGCTAGTTGGTGGGGTAATGGCTCACCAAGGCGACGATCCGTAACTGGTCTGAGAGGATGATCAGTCACACTGGAACTGAGACACGGTCCAGACTCCTACGGGAGGCAGCAGTGGGGAATATTGGACAATGGGCGAAAGCCTGATCCAGCCATGCCGCGTGTGTGAAGAAGGTCTTCGGATTGTAAAGCACTTTAAGTTGGGAGGAAGGGCATTAACCTAATACGTTAGTGTTTTGACGTTACCGACAGAATAAGCACCGGCTAACTCTGTGCCAGCAGCCGCGGTAATACAGAGGGTGCAAGCGTTAATCGGAATTACTGGGCGTAAAGCGCGCGTAGGTGGTTCGTTAAGTTGGATGTGAAAGCCCCGGGCTCAACCTGGGAACTGCATTCAAAACTGTCGAGCTAGAGTATGGTA